>JALHNW010000030.1 GCA_022843345.1 Rubritepida sp.
CGCGGTAGCCGTATTCCTCCACCTCCGCCTCGCTCGCCAGCCAGGCCAGGGCGGCGGCGATGGCGGTGTCGCCGTGGCGCTGGCCGGCCTCGTCGCGGGTGCGCTCCACCACGCGGGGCACACCGCGCTGCAGCTTCACTAGGCGGAAGTCGGTCTCGATGTCGCGGTCCTGCGGCAGGGTCAGCATGTCGTCTTCGAGGGCGGTCTTGAGCGGGGGCATGTGCTCTCGGTACCAGGGCTCGGTCAGCATCACCTGCATCACCCGGCTGCCGTAGCGGTCGGCCGCCGCCTCGGCATGGGCCATGCCGTTGCCCCCCGCGTCCAGCGCGATGGCGCGCAGCCGCGGCAGGCGGTCGCAGATGTGGTTCAGCACCTGCTGCTGCTGGGCGAAGGGCATGTTGCGCAGCTCCACCACGAAGCGCGTGCGGCGCTGCAACCCCTGCTCGACCGAGAGCACCCACATGACCGAGAGGTCCAGCTTGCGGGCGAAATCCTGCCCGAAGGCGTGGGGCGTGCGCGGGTCCAGCTGCGCCAGCAGTGGATCGACGTGCTGCACCAGCCAGGCCTGAACCTCCTCGGCGCGCAGGGGCTCTGGCCAGGTCACGAAGGGGCCGTGACTGGCGAGTGGCGGTGGCGGCTCCCACCGCAGCACCGGGATGCCCGGCACCATCCGCGCCTTGAGCAGCGGGCCAGGCAGCCAGGTGCCCGTCAGCGGGCTCGGGATGCAGAACAGCTCCTGGTCGGCCGCGCTGCGATAGCGCGCGACCAGGGCGGTGCGCCATTCGGCCTCACCCTCCGGCGTCCATTCCTTGCGGGTGCGCAGACAGATGCGCCGATACAGGCCATCGGCCAGGGCATCGTCCAGCGTGCAGCGCAGCAGGTTGTAGGGCACGCGCCGCCCACGGATGTCGTTGACCAGTGCATTGAAGGCGTTCGCCTCGCCGAAATGCGTGCTGATCACCACCACCTTGCCGCCCCACACCAGATACGCCATGGCCGAGTCCAGCACCGCGTCCAGGTCATCCATGAAGGCGGCCTCGTCCAGGATGACCAGACCCTCCTTGCCGCGCAGGGCGCGGGGCACGCTGGGCAGGGCCACCACCTCGAAGCCGCTGGCGAAGCGGATGCGGAAGACGGCGATGGTCGCCTCGGGCTTGTCCGGGTCCGGCCAGACGTCCTCTTCCATGGCGGCGGCGGCCAGCTGGAACTCGCTCGCCCAATCGGCCACATAGCCGATGAACTCGCGCGTCATCTCCTTCTCATAGCCCATGTAGAAGGCGCTCATGCCACCAGCCTCCGCGGTGGAGGCGGCGGTCAGGGCGGCGATGGCAGCGGCGGCCCAGGAATAGCCGGTGCGGCGGGACTTCTCGACAACGGTGACGGCATGCGCGCTGACGCTGGCCATCAGCTGCTGCTGGTAGCTCAGGAAGACGTCGGGCAAGGCCACGGCGCTCATGCCCGCACCCCGAACACGCTGGCCTTGATGGTGGCCACCACATCGGCCGAAAGCCCCTGCGCGCGGGCCGTGGCCTCCACGCTGGTGGCGGCCTGCCGCTGTGCGGCCTCGGTCGCGCGCTTCTCGATGCGCTCGACGAAGTCCTGGTTGTGGCGGCTGGCCTTGGTGAGGCGCTCGACAGCCTCGGCGAACAGGGCGGCGCCCTTGGGGTTGCGGAGGGCGGCGCGCGTCTCGTCGCCATGCTCGCTGCCGGCGTCGTCGGCCGAGGCCAGCGTGTCGGCCAGGAAGCTGTGCATCAGCTCGATGTTCACGCGCGCCACCTGGTCGCCCGGCTGTTCGCCGAGCTGGCGCACAAGGCCTTCCGCGAGCGCGCGGGACTGGCGGAGCCGCGCGCCCAGCTTGTCCAGCTGCTGCACATGGCGGCCGAGTGCCGAACGGCTGACCTCGACATCCAGCTTGGCCAGGTGCGCCAGGATTTCGTCGATGGTGCGCCCGCCATCGCGCAGCCGGCCGATGGCTTCGCGGATCTCGGACGGCAGGCGGGAGATGGTGCTGGGCCGCGCCATGGCGGCGCCTACAGCGGCTGCGCGACGCCGGGGTGCGTGGCGCCGCGCGCCACGTCACGGCCGGCCCGCGTGGCGTGCGCCAGCCACAAGGCACCATGCGTGGCCTCGGTGGTCAGACGCTCGATGGTGAGCAGCCCCTGCCGCTCCAGCCAGGTCAGCAGGCCGCGCATGTCGTCCTGGGTGACCACGCCCATGCGCAGGCGCATCAGCTCGCGCGTCAGGATGTCCTCGTTGAGCGCATTGCCCTCGGCCGCCTCTAGGATGCGGAGCACGGTGGCGCGGCGGTCTTCGGCCAGGCGCTCGGCCATGGTGGTCATTTGGGCTTGTCCATCATGTGCTGGAGGATGAGGCGCGTATCCACGGCGTTGCGCTCCACCGCCTGCCGCACGCCCTGGATCTCGGAGGCGACCACGGCCACGCCGCGTTCGGTCGCGCCCATGCGGTCATTGATGGCGCGCAGATCCGCATGGGTGGGCACGGTGTCCATCTGCCGCTCCACCTTTTCCAGCCGACCCGACAAGGCCGTGATGTCGCTGCTCTTCGCGAAGTCGCCGGAGAGCTGGTACTTCACCCAGGCAATGACGACGCCGCCCACGAGGCCGGCGGCGGTCAGCCAGGTGACCACATCGCGGATGGAGATCTCAGGCATGGCGCGCATCCTCGCGGCGATGGTGGGGCGGGGGCGCATCACTCATGCGGCGCGCGGGCGCCCGGCGCCGCTGTGCCAGCGATGCGGCGCGCCAGGCCGAGGCTCTCGCCAGGGGCGACGGGGTTCAGGCCCAACCGCAGGCTGAGCATGCGCTTGATGCCTTCCCGGTCCACGCCCAGCTCCGCCATTTTGCCGGGCATCTGCTGCGCCACGTAGTCTGCGGAGCTGGCCACAATGGGCAGCGCGATCGCGGTCAGGAACGAGGCGCGCGCCGCCGGTTCGGGCGGTACGGGCACGCTCAGCAGGTGCTGCTGCAGCCGCTCACGCGCCTGGCCGGCCACCACCTCCACCACGCCGAGAAGCGCCTCGCGGGCCTTCTGCTCGCTGGACGCCCCGAAGAACCGGGCGGCGCCGGTGGCGAGCCACGTGCCGGCGCCCAGGAAGAGCGTCAGCGCCAGGTTCACCAGATGCGGCGCGAGGGCCGCGATGATCTCGTTCACGGGGTGGTTCCTTCTGTCACGTGGGGAGGCCGTCGCGCGCGGCGGGGAAGCCCTGGCGTTCGGCCCACTCCCGCGCGTCGAAGCAGGGGCAGTCCTTCCGCACGCCGGGAATGTCGCGGTGGCCCAGCACGCGGCAGCCGGGGTAGCGGGCGAGGATGCCGGCCACGAGGTTCTCCAGCGCCGCCCATTGGGGCGCGGTGAAGTTGCTCTCGGGTGTACGGCGGTCGCGCTCGGCCACGCCGCCGACGAGGCAGATGCCGATGGAGCGCGCGTTCACCTCGACGGCATGGGCGCCCTGCACGTTCTCGGGCCGACCGGGTTCCAGCCTGCCGTCACGACGGATGATCCAGTGGTAGCCCACCGCCCGGAAGCCGCGGCGAATGTGCCACTGGCCGATTTCCTCGCGGCCGATGTCCATGCTGGGCGGCGTGGCGGCGCAGTGGATGACGATGAGGTCGGTAGAGCGGCGGGGGTTCATCAGAAGGTGGTCGGCTTCGCCACGGCGCGCGTCAGCGCCATGAAGCCCTGCTGCAGTTCCGTGGTCGCGATGGCCAGCCAGCGCGGGTCGGCGCCCGCTTCGCGCGCCTGCTCGATGAGGGCGCGGGTCTGCTCGGCATGGTCCTTGATGGCGTTCATGGACGCGATCTCGGCCGCGCTCAGGTCGCGGTAGCCTTTGATCTGGCGGTGCTGGTTGTCCAAGGTGGGCGGCTCCTGCGGGGCGCTGTGCGGTGGGCACATTCGCGCGCGCGCGGAGGTTCGGTTCACCCCCGAGGGCGCGGGGGTCAGCCCTCGAACAGGTCCGGCTGGTGGGCCGTCAGGCGCGCGGCGCGAAGGTTTAGCCACACTGCGTCCTCGGTGATGCGCATCTGGCGCGCGATCTCGCTGTAGCTGTGGCCCTCGGCCTTCAGCACACGGATCTGCCAGTGGCGCGCGATGGGCACCTTGATCTCCTCGCCCCCGCGCCAGGTGGCCAGGGCCTGCGCCGCCTCCCGACCCACGGCCTGCACCAGCGTGCTGGATTGGTTCGGGTCCTTCGGGATGTAGAGCCGGGTGCCGCCGAAGGCGCGGATGAACGCGAGCAGCTGGGCGGGGCTGAGGTGCGCGGAAAGGTGGGCGAGTTCGGCGGGCGGCGGGGGGAGGTCGGGCATCACACCCGACCTCGGTTCGCGGCGTCAGCTCGCGATCTTGTAATGCTGGTCGCAGAGGCTGCACCCCAAGGCGCCCAGCCGTTCGGCCAGGTGCTTGAGCATGACGGCCAGTCCGAGGCGAACCTCGGCCCGCAGCGGTGCGTCATCGTCCAGCAGGTCGCCAAGCGCGTGCAGCGCCGTGGCGATGTCGATGGCTTCCTGGTGGTCAGGCATGGGGCGGGTCGAAATCCAGCGCGGGCTGCGCGGCCAGCGAGGGGATTTCGGCCAGGATGCGCTCCAGCTTGCGCAGCTTTCGCAGGGCGTCGAGCGAGAGCCCGGACTGGGAGGCAAGGCGCGTGGCCTCGGCCCGCGCGCGCGCCTGCTGGCGCTGGTGCGCACTGTCCGCCGCGTCCATGGCATCCAGCCGGCCGATGGCCTGCCGCACCATGGGCTGCGCCAGGATGGCGCGGGCGTCCGGCAGGCGGGCCAGGGCGTCGCGCGGAGCGCGAGGCGCCGAGGCTCTGCCCTCCAGCATGTCCACCAGCCAGCGCCTGAGCCGCTTCGCCCGATTGTTGCTGACCTCCATGGCCACGTTCAGCACCACCCGCAGGGTGTAGGCTCGGGTCGGCTGCTCGCCGCCCTCGGTGGGCCAGGGCACCAGCTCCGTGTGCCCCTCGGGAACCACCGAAGGGTCCCGCTCCAGGATGCGATAGAAGGTCGCCCGGTTGATCCCAAGGGTGTCGCAGATGTGCGACACCCTTACCCAGATTTGCGACACCCCTTGCAGCCCTTCCAGGCGGCCGACCGGGCTGCTGTAGACGATGATTTCGGAAGACATGGGCTTCTCCAGAGGAACTGGGGGGCATGGCCCCCCGGGTGTTGGAAAGCTGCCTCTGGACAGCCGCGCAGGCCTTTGGGGTAGGGCATAGCTGCCCCACCCTTGGACATACACCTGCGCCACCCGGAAGAAGGGGCCGCCCGGCAAGGGCGGCGGCGCCAGAGGACAACTGCCAGTGAGCGGTTTCCACGCCGCCCGTCTGACAGTCGCGACACTGCGGCAGCCGGCCCGCGCCGGTCAAGGGGATTGATTTGGGGGGCTGCCTATGCGCCATCATGGTCAACCCATGGATGAGGACGCTTGGATGCCCCTGGTGAAGATGACCGCTCTCGCGATTGTCGGGTGCTTGGCAATGGCCGCGCACCCGGCCGCCGCACAGTCGAGGCAGCGGGCGGAGCCGGCGCCCATCTGGGGCGCACCCGTCGCGACCTTCGGGGCCGCCTACAACACCGCCGCGCGCCGCATCAACCTCGCCACCCGCGCGATAGAGGTGGATTGCGGCGGACAGGTGCAGATCATCTGCCAATACCGCGCCGGCGGCACGGGCATCCTTGTTCGTGCTCAGGTCCGCGAACGGCAGGTGCAGGAAGTGACTATTGCCTTCGGGTCCGACAATCGTGAACAGACCATGCAGGCCTTGATGGCCATCGAAACCGTGATCGCCATGGCTGAGCCTTCGGCCGATCCACAAGAACGAACGGCCGTCATCCGAACCCTGTTGCTCGACCCCGGCACTGCACCAGGGACACGCCGCGCCAGCTTGGGTGCGACCCGCTTCGAGGTGACGATAGCCCCGGGCGTCGGCATGTTCCTGAGTGCCAGTCCGCGCTGACCTCACCACAGCCGCACACCCATCAGCCATAGCCGCCGCCGCAGTTCCCACCGGCGCTGCCACCGCCGCGCGCGCAGCTTCCCCGCCCGGGCGCACATCAGCTGGCCTTCGGCGCCGGCTCGGCCGCGCGCGCGACCTCCGCGTCCACGAGGTTGCCGATCAGCGCCTTGGCATAGCCCACGTCGCGGTCTCGGTCGGCGGCGCGGCCCTTTGCGGTGGGCGTCTGCGCGCGGGCATAGAGGTCCGTGAGGATGGCGCTAAGCCGCGCCTGGCCCTCGGGGCTCACGCCGCGTCGCCCCGCAGCCTGGCGCCCACCTGCAGCCGCCGGCGCCAGGCCTTCAGCCCTTCCAGCACCTTGTTCGCTTGCACGCTGTCCAGGAACTCCGGCGCGCTCACGCCCTGCGGGTTAGCGGCCGTCTGGGTCTGGCGCGCCGTGAACACGCGCAGCGCCGCCGCGTGGTCCTCCGCGTCCACGCCCAGCTTGCAGATGTCGGCCCACACCGCGTGGATCATGCGGATCTGCGCGTGCTTCGACATGGGGAGGCGCAGGCGGGGCATCGCCTTGAAGCCCAGGCGTTTAAACTCCTTCAGCACGGCCTCGATCTGCGGCTCGGTCATCGCGGTGGCGCTGTCTTGCCCCGTCACGCGGCGCAGCACGTCGCGGTAGCTTTCCTCGGTCAGCGCCAGGGCCTTCTTCGCCACGTGCAGCTTCGCGATCATCTTGGTGCGCGTGCTCATGCTCACATTCCCACTTCGATGGTGACGACGAGGCAGCCCGTGACGCGCTTCAACAGCGGCGCGAACTCGCGCTCGATGTGCTTCGCCACGAAGGCGCTGGGTGCCGAGAGCAGCAGCTCCTCGCTCGTGTCGCCCAGCACCTGGCAGCGGCCGATCCAGGCGCGGAAGGTCGGCAGGTCGAGGTGCGGCGCGCAGCGGGGCCACAGCGGGTGGTCCGGCGCGGCGAGCGAGGGCGGCGCGTGGGCGGCACCCTCGGCGGGCACATAGTCCTCCCACCGGCGCTGACGCAGGAATGTGGCGGCGTGCACCACGAAGTCGCTGCCCAGGGCCTTCTGCGCGCACTCGGCCGCATAGGCGGCGGCGGCCTGCGTCAGCGCGGCGGGGCTCGCGCCGGCGCGCACGGCCTTGGCGAACTCGGCCTCGGCCAGGGCGCGGGGGTTGGGGCTGCGCTTGGGGTAGGCCAGCCAGAACAGCCGGAAGTCGGCGTCCAGGCGGCGCGGGATGCCCTTCTTGGGGAACATGGAGATCTGCTGGCTCATGCCACGGCACTCCGGGCGCCGGGCGCGTCGGCCCTCGCGGCGATGGCGTAGGGGGGCAGGCCGTGGCGGACGCGGCGGGTGTTGCACTCCGTCAGCAGGCCGCGCGGCGTGAACAGGGCCAGCCGCTGTTCGATCTCGGCGTGCTTGGCGCGGGCGCCGCGCTCGCGCAGCAGCTCCTCATAGAGCCAGTTCGTCGCGTCCTCGATGCTGGCGGGCACGGCCTCCAGCGCCGAAAGGTCCGGCGGCGGCGCTTCGTTGGGCGTGCGATTGGGCAGGGCGACCGTCTCGGGCGTGGCCAGCCAAGCGCGCGCGGCATCCGCCGCCGGCCTCGATGTGCTGCCATTCACCCAAGCGTTCAGGCAGCCGCCGTTCATGCCCATCTGCCTCTCGGCTGCGGTGAAGCTCAGCCGCTGGCGGGCCATCCGCGTGCGCACGGCCTGGCGCAGCGCGTCCAACTCGCTGGGCGGGAACGCGGCAAGCGCCTCGTGCTGCTGCGCGCGCTCGATCACGGCATCAACCTGGCGGACCATGTCGGCGACGATCGGCGCCGCGGTCGTCGCGAAGCCCTCCATCGCCGCCTGAACCTGCGGCGCCACGGCCGCCGCGGCCTCGCCGAAGCGCGCCGCCGCCGCCGCCACCGCATCGGCCAGGCCGTCCTGCGCGGCCTCGGCCTCGGTCGCGCCGGCACCGTTGATCTCATTGCGGCGTCGCGCGTCCTTCTGGCGCTTCCATTCCCGCTGCCGCTGGCGCTTGCGGGCCAGCCGCTCCTCCTGCGTCCCGGCCGGTGCCCGCCCGCGGCGCTTGCCCTCGGCCGCCGTGTCCGGGGCACCCTCCAGGCAGGCCGTCATCAGCTGCTCCACCACCGCCCGCTCAGGCGAGGGCTGGCCTTGCAGCGCATCCGCCGCCACGCGCAGGCAGGCGCGCATGACGTGCACCGGGATGGGCTGGGTGCGGGGCGCAAGCATTCGCTCGATGCCCACCAGCAATTGCACCGCGTCAACCATGGTCGCTCTCCATCAGGATGCGCCGCCAGCCGTGCAGGGCGGCGCGACAGAGGGCCAGCGCGGCATCCGCGCTGGTGGCCTCGAAGAAGGTGGCCTGGTCGCGCGCGGTCCAGCCGAAGCCATGGCCGCGGCGCCGGCCGCTGCCATAGTCCCAGCCGGGCGGCACCAGGATGGCGGTGCCGTCCGTGAGGCGCGTCACGGGCGGCATCGGCATCCAGGTCGAGGCAAGGGGGCTGCGCACGCGCCAGCAGGCACGGGGCGCGGCGGGGCCCTCCGCGCGCCAGCCCAGCGCGCGGAAGATGTCGGACTCCAGCTCGGGGCCGCTCTCCATGGCCTCCAGCCGCTCGATGACGAGGCCGATGGCCGTCAGGTCCCGCGGGCGGAACACGGCATGCGCGGCGCGCAGGCCGCACTGGCGGGGGCGGATGATCATCATGGTCATGCCGCGCGCCTCGGCAGCGCCGCCAGCAGGCCGGAGACCTCGGCGCGGTAGCGGGTGATGCAGTCGGCCCGCTCGGCCTGGGTGCGCGCCTCGGCATAGCCGGGCACGCGGCGGCAATCGGGCCGGCGCTCGGCCGTGTAGACCAGCGCGACCACCAGCGAGGGCGCCTCTCCGGAGACAATGAGCTGCGCGGTGTGCGGCACGGTGCGCAGCACGCCGAGGCGGCCCTGCGGGTCGGCGCAGAGGTGGGCGATGACGTTCATGCCGGCACCGCCACGTCGAGCGCGAGGCCGATGGCGGTCAGGCAAGGGTTGGCCAGGCCATAGCCGCAGCCGCACATGGCGCCACCGTCCCGGAGCGTCGCGCAGCACGCCCGGACATCCTCAATGCGCGGTAGCTCGGCGCGATCCAGGCCATTCCAGCGTCGCGCATTTCGCAGCGCTGCCTTTCCACGAGCAGCCCAATCCATGCGCTGCTCAAGCGTCGCGATCACGCCGCCACCTCGACCGTCACCGGCGTGACCACGAACTCCTCGCCGTCGCTGGCGATGGTGACGCCCGCCACGGTCGCGGCGATGGCCGGCTCGGCCAGCATCGCCTCCTTGTTCACCTCGACCTTGCGGCGCAGGAAGCGCTCCAGGCCCACGCGCTGCAGGAGAGCGACCACTGCCGGCATGTCCTTCACCTTCACGCTGGGCGGCTTGGTGCGCCACGACATCTCGCCCGTGGCCAGCTTCACCGTCTTGGTGCGGTTGCCATCGGTCAGCGTCAGCCGGTTCGCCGTCGCCCAGATTTCCAGGCCGCGCGTCAGCAGCGCGGCCTCCTCGGTCAGCGGGCGCGAGGTGGCCTCGGCCGCCTCCTTCGCCTTCGCGATCGTCTCCTCGGTCGCCTTGGCCAGCACCGCCTGTTCGCGCTGGATGGTGCCGAGGCGCGCCAGCGCCGCCTCCGCTTCCGCGCGGTTCTGCGGCACCGGCGCCGCCTCCGCCGCGCGCTTGAGCTTCGCCTTGGTCATGCTGTGAGGGTCTCCGGGTTGAGGATGGTCCGTGCCCGCGCCACGCGGGCCGCGTAGCCGGGGTCGTTCTTCATGCGCGCCTGGTGCACGCGCAGGCCGTGCAGCACCGTGGTGTGGTCGCGCCCCATGGCGCGGCCGATGACGGGCAGGCTGCGCGGCGTCATCTCGCGCGACAGCGCCATGGCCGCGTGGCGCGCCTGCACGGCGGCCTGGTGGCGCCGCTCGCTCAGCAGCTCCGCCAGCGGCTCGTTGAAGGCGGTGGCGACGGCGGCTAGCACCTGGCGCACGGTGGGGGTTTCGAGGTGCTGGCTCATGTCAGCAAGGACGCGGTCCAGAGGGCCAGGGCATGAAAGATGCCGGCCAGAACGGTCAGGCCCGCTCTGGTCTCCGGCGACACCCTCATGTCGCCGGCCACCGACGAGCAGAACGTGCCGCAGCCGGTCAGCGCGAGGGCCAGCACCCAGCCGATGACGGCGCTCATGCGAACCACGCCACGAGCAGCATCGCGAGGTACATGCGGCCGAACGACGCGCAGGGCAGCCCGTAGGACACGCGGCGGCTTCGGACGCCCTGCTGCCGCCCTGCCCCATGCAGGAAGGCCGCGCAGTAGGCGAAGAAGCACAGGGGCGTCACCGCCACCCAAAGCAGGAAGCCGCTCATGCCGCCGCCCCGGCCGAGCCCGCGCCCAGCCGCTCCCACGCCAGCCGCACATCCTCGGCCGAGAGCGCGCGGCCCTCATTCCGCGCGACCATCTCCGCCAGGCGCCAGCACTTGTTCAGGTTGCGCAGGCCGCCGGCATACTTGGCCACCGCGCGCAGATGATCCCGCGCATCGCCGCCGGGCACGCCCCACGCATCCAGCAGGGCGTTGATGTCGCCCGCCAGCGGCTTGGGCCGCTTCAGCCGCATGCCCACCCGGCTGTAGAGCTGCGCGAACTCCGCGCGGTGCTTCCCGCCCTCCAGCCGCCCCACGATCGCGTCATTGCCCACGAGGGCGACGCCGACCTCGCACTGGTCGTGGAAGGCGCGCAGCTGGTCCAGCATGCCGCTGTTCAGGTGCTGCGCCTCGTCAATGACCAGCAGCCCGCGCCGGCCGACCAGCTTGCCCTTGATGCTGTTGCTCAGGCTGTCCGGTGAACCGCGGCCATAGGCGCCGACCATGACCGCGATGGCCGAGAGCAGCGCGCGCGTGGTGCTGATCGCGGGCTCCGCCACCAGTTTCCACACGTTCGGGTTGGTGCGGGTGTACTCGCAGGCGGCGGAGGACTTGCCGGTGCCGGGCGCGCCGGTCACCACCACCATGTCCGGCATGTGCTGGGCATGCGCCAGCACGTCCAGCACCGCCTGGGCCGTGGGCGTCACCACGAAGCGCGGCGGCAGCGGGGCCGTGCCGCGCACCTGCACGGCCTTGGTCCGGTTCGCCATCCAGCGGCGCAGCTTGGTCGCGATGCGGCTGCCATCGCCGCCATAGGTGCCGCCCAGGAAGGGCGTCAG
>JALHNW010000031.1 GCA_022843345.1 Rubritepida sp.
CGGCTTCCTGCGTGCCGAGGTGGCGCGCTGGGCCGAGCTGGTGCGCGCCACCGGGGCCACCGCCGAATGAGGACGCGCGTGACCGAGATGCTGGGCATCGCGCTGCCCATCGTGCAGGGCGGCCTGGCGCGGGTGGCCGGCGCGGAGCTGTGCGCGGCGGTGAGCGAGGCGGGCGGGCTGGGCCAGGTGAGCACCGTGGGGCTGGACGGGCCGGAGGGGCTGCGAGCCGCGATCCGCCGCACGCGGGCCATGACCGCGAAGCCCTTCGGCGTGAACTTCCCGCTCGGCCGCTTCGACATCACGCCCATGCTGGAGGTGGCGCTGGAGGAGGGCGTGGCGGTGATCGCGCTGACCGCCGGCAACCCCGCGCCGTGGATCCGGCGGATCGACGGCGCGGCCAAGGTGCTGGTGCTGATCGCCGGGCCCGAGCTGGCGCGCAAGGCCGAGGGCGCGGGCGCCGACATGGTCGCCACCGTGGGCTTCGAGGGCGGCGGCCACATCGGCCGCGGCGACGAGACGACGATGGTGATGGTGCCGCGCGTGGTGCGCGCCGTGTCCATCCCCGTGCTGGCCAGCGGCGGCATCGCCGACGGGCGCGGGCTGGTGGCCGCGCTCGCCCTGGGCGCGGAGGGGGTGGAGATGGGCACCCGCTTCGTGGCGACGCGCGAGGCCGCCGCGCACCCCGCCTACAAGCAGGCCCTGCTGGACGCGCAGCCCGAGGGCACCATGCTGATCAAGCGCAGCATCGGCCAGCCGGGGCGGGTGCTGCGGTCGGCCCATGCCGAGGCCATCGTGGCAGCGGAGGCGACGGGCGCCGACCTGCTGCCGCTGATCGCGGGCGATGCCAATGCGCGCGGCGTGGTGGAGGGCGACCTGGACGGCTCCTACCTCTGGGCCGGGCAATGCGTCGGCCTGATCGAGGACCTGCCCTCGGCCGGCGAGGTGGTGCGGCGGATGGGGGAGGAGGCGCGCTCAGCGCTCGCGCGGCTGGCCGGCCTGTAAGCGCGCCAGCGGATGGTGCTCCTCCACCACCGCGCGCAGGCGGTCCTCCATGACCTGGGTGTAGACCTGCGTCGTGGCGATGTCGGCGTGGCCCAGCAGGGTCTGGAGCGCGCGCAGGTCGGCGCCGCGGCTGAGCAGGTGGGTGGCGAAGGAATGGCGCAGCACGTGCGGCGACACCCGCGCCGGGTCCAGCCCGCCGGCCTTCGCCGCCTCCTTCAGCAGCAGCCCCACCCCCTGGCGCGTGAGGTGCCCGGCCGCCCCGCGCGAGGGCAGCAGCCAGCGCAGCGCCTGGGGCCGCCCCTTGCCGCGCTTCGCCAGCCCCTCGCGCGCCATGGCGGCGGATTCGCGGGCGCGCTTCGAGACGGGGATCAGCCGCTCCTTCGCGCCCTTGCCGCGCACGGCGATCATCGGGTCGTCGCCACGCAGCGCGCCGGCCGGCAGGGTGACCAGTTCGGAGACGCGCAGGCCGGAGGCGTAGAGCAGCTCGATCACCGCCATCGCCACCGGCGCCTGGCGGTCCGGCAGGGAGGCGGCGCCGATGGTGAGCTGGTCCATCTCCGCCTCGCTCAGCGGCTTCGGCAGGGGGGCGGGGGATTTCGGGCTGTCGAGCAGGGAGGTCGGGTCGTCGGGGCGCAGGCGCTCGCGGGCCAGGAACTGGTGGAACTGGCGCAGGGCGGAAACCTTGCGCGCCTGGGTGCGCGGCGCGAAGCCCTGCGCGGCGAGGCCGGCGACGTGGGCGCGCAGGGCGGCGGCATCGGCGCGCACGGGGTCGGTGGTGCGCAGGTACTCCTCAAGATCGGTGCGGTAGGCCAGCAGGGTGTTGCGGGCCGCACCCCGCTCGGCCGCCATCATCTCCAGGAAGGCTTCCAGAAGGTGGAGGGACAGGTGGCCTACCTCACCTGGAAGCGGTCATTGGGCAGCACGCGCTCGACCGGCGCCTGCGTCACCGAGGGCGGGAAGGCGCCGAGCGCCAGCAGGCCGACCGCGAGCGCGCCCAGCAGCAGGAGGACGATCAACAGGATGGGGCGGCGGAACATCGGGAGCGGGGCATCCCCTCACAGGCGGGCGTGGGGTGTGCTACCGAAGCCCATCGTGTCGCGCAACCTCGCCCCCTCCGATGCCCCCCCGATGCCCTCGCCGGGCAGGTCGATCGTGCTCGTCGGCATGCCGGGCGCCGGCAAGTCCTCCATCGGGCGGCGGCTGGCCGCGCGCTGGGGCATGCCCTTCAAGGACGCCGACACCGAGATCGAGCAGGCCGCCGGCATCCCGATCCACGAGATCTTCTCCCGCTACGGCGAGGCGCATTTCCGCGAGGGCGAGCGCCGCGTCATCGCCCGCCTGGTGTCGGGGCGCGAGCCGATCGTGCTGGCCACCGGGGGCGGCGCCTATGTGGACGCCCGCACGCGCGCGGCGCTGCGCCAGTCGGGCGCCTTGTCGGTGTGGCTGAAATGCCCCGCCCGCGTGCTGCTGCGGCGGGTGACCAACCGCGACACCCGCCCGCTGTTCCGCAACGCCGACCCGCGCGAGGTGCTGGACCGGCTGATGACCGCCCGCCACCCCCTCTACGCCGAGGCCGACGTGACCATCGCCTGCACCGACGAGGGGCCCGACGTGACGACCCGCAAGGTGGCCGACGCCATCCTGGCCCACCGCGCGCCCGACGGCGTGCGGGTGGAACTCGCCCGCGGGGCCTACGACATCCTGATCGGCGAGGGGCTGCTGCGGCGCGCGGGGGCCGAGATCGCCCAGCGGCTGGAAGGGCGGCGCTGCGTCGTCGTCACCGACCGCAACGTGGCGGCGCACCACCTGCCGGCGCTGCGCGAGGGGCTGGGGACGACGGGCATCGCCATCGCCGCCGAGATCCTGCTGCCGCCCGGCGAGGGGGCCAAGAGCCTGGCCGAATACGCCCGCGTGGTGGAGGCGATCCTGGACGCCAGGCCCGACCGGCGGACCATCGTGGTGGCGTTGGGCGGCGGCGTGGTGGGGGACCTGGCCGGCTTTGCGGCGGCGAGCGTGCTGCGCGGCCTGCCCTTCGTGCAGGTGCCCACCACGCTGCTGGCGCAGGTGGACAGCAGCGTGGGCGGCAAGACGGGCGTGAACACGCGCCACGGCAAGAACCTCCTCGGCGCCTTCCACCAGCCCAGGCTGGTGCTGGCCGACACGGCGGCGCTGCGAACCCTGCCGCGGCGCGAATTGCAGGCCGGCTGGGGCGAGGTGGCCAAGCACGGGCTGCTGCAAGGCCAGATGTGGGACTGGTGCGAGGAGCACGGCCCCGCGGCGCTGGCCGGCGACGCCGAGGCGCTGGCGGTGGCGGTGCGCGAATCCTGCCGGCTGAAGGCCGCCGTGGTGGCCGATGACGAGTTCGAGACCAAGGCCGATGGCGGCCGCGCCCTGCTGAACCTGGGCCACACCTTCGGCCACGCGCTGGAAGCCGAATGCGGCTATGGCGACACGCTGCTGCATGGCGAGGCGGTGGCGATCGGCCTCGGCCTGGCCACCGAGCTGTCGGCCCGGCTGGGCCTGTGCAGCCAGGAGCTGCCAGGCCGCGTGCGCGAGCATTTCCGCGAGCTGGGCATGCGCGTGCGCATGGCCGAGCTGCCGCGCCGCTTCGCGCTGGACGCGCTGCTGGGCCGCATGGCGGGCGACAAGAAGGCCCGCGACGGAAGGCTGCGCTTCGTGCTGCTGCGCGGGGCCGGGCACTGCTTCACCGCCGATGACGTGCCCGACGACGCGGTGCGCCGGCTGCTGATGGACGAGGGAGCGACCGCATGAGCGAGAACACGCAGGTGCTGCTGCGCCGCCGCCCGGTGGGCGAGCCGGTGGAGGCGGATTTCGAGGTGGTGCACACGCCCATCCCCACCCCCGGCCCCGGCGAGGTGCTGGTGCGCGCGCACTACCTCTCGCTGGACCCCTACATGCGCGGGCGGATGAGCGACGCCAAGAGCTACGCGAAATCCGTGGAGCTGGGCGAGGGGATGGAGGGCGCCACGGTGGGCGAGGTGGTGGCCTCCCACGACCCGCGCTTCGCGCCCGGTGACCTGGTGGCGGGCGGCAAGGGGTGGCAGCGCTTCTGCGCCATGCCGGGCGATGCGCTGCGCAAGGTGGACACGTCCATCGCGCCGCTTTCGGCCTACACCGGCCTGCTGGGGATGCCGGGGCTGACCGCCTGGGTGGGGTTGCAGGACATCGGCCAGCCCAAGCCGGGCGAGACGGTGATGGTGAGTGCCGCGACCGGCGCCGTGGGCCAGGTGGTGGGCCAGATCGCCAAGGCGCGCGGCGCCCGCGTGGTGGGCATCGCCGGCGGGCAGGCCAAGTGCGACTTCGCCGTGAAGGAGCTGGGCTTCGACGCCTGCCTGGACCATCGCGGCGACCTGGGCGCCCAGCTGGACGCCGCCTGCCCGGATGGGGTGGACGTGTACTGGGAGAATGTGGGCGGCGCGGTGCAGGCCGCCGTCTTTCCGCGCTTCCGCGACTTCGGGCGCATGGTGATGTGCGGGATGATCGCGCAGTACAACACCGCGCCGGGCGCCGACACCTCGGGCGCGGCGGCCGGGCCGAACCTGGGCGCGGTGGTCCGCAAGCGGCTGAGGATCCAGGGCTTCATCGTCTTCGACAGCGGCTGGCAGCGCTACGCGCAGTTCCTGGCCGAGATGGACGGCCTGATCCGCGCCGGGCGGATGCGCTGGAAGGAAGACGTGGTGGACGGGCTGGAGAACGCGCCGCGCGCCTTCATCGGCATGCTGCGCGGGGAGAATTTCGGCAAGCTGGTGGTGAAGGTCTAACCCGCCCGCCGCAGCGCCAGCTCCGCCCGCAGCCGGCGGATTTCCGTCTCCATCGCGTCCAGCCGCTCCCCCACCGGGTCCGGCTTGGAGGCGGCAATGCCGTAGCCCACGGTGCGCTCGTCCTCGCACTGGCCGGGCGGGCAGCGGGCGGGGGTGCCGACGACGGTGACGCCGTCGGGCACGGAATCCACCGCCACGGAATGCGCGCCCACCCGCGCCCCGCGGCCGATGGTGATGGGCCCCAGCACGGCCGCGCCCGCGCCGATGATGGCGCCGTCCAGCACCGTCGGGTGCCGCTTGCCGGGCTTGAGCGACAGCCCGCCGAGCGTGACGTTGTGGTAGATCAGCACGTCGTCGCCGATCTCGGCCGTCTCGCCGATCACCACGCCCATGCCGTGGTCGATGAACAGCCGCCGGCCGATCTTCGCGCCGGGGTGGATCTCGATGCCCGTCAGCATGCGGCCGAGGTGGGAGAAGAAGCGTCCCAGGCCGCGGAAGCCCCAGTGCCACAGCCGGTGCGCCAGCCGGTGCCACAGCACGGCGTGCAGCCCGGGATAGGAGAAGACGACCTCGCCCCAGGAAGGCCGCGCGGGGTCCCGCGCGCGGATCGAGCGGCCGAGTTCGATGAGTTCCCGCATCATGCCGCCCATGCCTTCGGCATGGCCGGCGCCTTTGCCTGGCGCGCGGCCGCCCCGCCAACCCCGCGCGCGGCACGATGCCGCGATGCAGGTCGTCCCGAATGGGGCAGGGAAGGGAGGCGCGGCATCATGCCAGCCATGGTGGCACGGGCAGGCCCTTGCCGCGCAGGAATTCCGGGTTGAACAGCTTGGACTGGTAGCGCGCGCCGCCGTCGCACAGCACGGTGGCGATGCGGTGGCCCGGCCCCATCGCGCGGGCCAGCTTCACCGCGGCCGCCACGTTGATGCCGGCGCTGCCGCCGATGCACAGCCCCTCGTGCAGGGTGAGGTCGAAGACCTGCTCCAGCGCCTCGGCATCCGTCACCTGGATGGCGTCGTCTATGGGCGCGCCGTCGAGATTGGCGGGCACGCGGGACTGGCCGATGCCCTCGGCGATGGAGGTGCCATCGCTCATGACGGGCTCGCCGGTCTTGCGCCAGGAATACAGCGCGCTGCCCAGGGGGTCGGCCAGGACGATGCGCGTGGCGGCGTCGTGCGCCTTCAGCGCCATGGCGACGCCGGCCAGCGTGCCGCCGGTGCCGCAGGCGCAGGTGAAGGCGTCCAGCCGCCCGCCGGCCTGCGCGATGATCTCGGGGCCGGTGGTGGCGCGGTGGCCCTCGCGGTTGTCGAGGTTGTCGAACTGGTTGGCCCAGAACCAGCCCTGCTCCTCGGCCAGGCGGCGGGAGACGTGGACGTAGTTGCCCGGGTCCCTGAACGGCTTGGCCGGCACCAGGCGCAGGTCGGCGCCGATCATGCGCAGGAAGTCTATCTTCTCCTGGCTCTGCGTTTCGGGCATCACGATGACGCAGCGGTAGCCGCGCGCGTTGCCGACGAGGGTGAGGCCGATGCCGGTGTTGCCCGCCGTGCCCTCCACGATGGTGCCGCCGGGCCGGAGAGTGCCGCGCGCCTCCGCGGCCTCGATGATGGCCAGCGCCGCGCGGTCCTTCACGCTGCCGCCGGGGTTCATGAACTCGGCCTTGCCCAGGATGTCGCAGCCGGTGGCGGCGGAGGCGCGCTCCAGCCGGATGAGGGGGGTGTTGCCGATGGCGCCGAGGAGGCCGGGGACGGGGGTCATGGGCAGCAATCTATGGATGCGCGGCGGCGGGTGAAATCCCCGCCCTGCGAAAATCGCAACGCTGCGCGCAGCGAACGGGTGGATATCCACGTTGATTCATGGCGAATACCGCCATATAACACGCACACCGATAGTGCTTAGGAAGATGCCCGATGAAGCGCCGTTCGATCCTGGCCCTGCCCGCCGCCCTGCTGCCCCTGCCGGCGCTGGCGCAGAATGACCGCCCGATCAAGCTGATCGTGCCCGTCGCCCCCGGCGGCTCGCAGGACATCGTGGCGCGGCTCATCGCCCGCCACCTCGGGCCCGTGCTGGGCACGACAGTGGTGGTGGAGAACATGCCGGGCGGCGCCTCGAACATCGGCTACGAGGCCGGCTCCCGCGCGCGGCCGGACGGGCTGACGCTGGTGGCGGGCGCGGACAGCCTGTCCATCAACAAGGCGCTGTTCCCGCGCCTGGGCTTCGACCCCGTCGCCGACCTGGTGCCGGTGGCGCAGGCGACCTCGGTGCCGCAGATCCTCGTGGCGCGGGCGGATTTCCCGGCCAATACCCTCGCGGAATTCGTGGAATTGTCCCGCCGCCGCCCGCTGGCCATCGGCACGCCTGGCAACGGCCAGCTGTCCCACCTGCTGATCGAGGTGATGCAGCAGGCGACCGAGACCACCTGGACCCACGTCCCCTACCGCGGCGGCGCGCTGGCGGTGAACGACCTGCTGGGCGGCTCGCTCCAGGGCGTGATGATCAACATCGGCGCGGTCACGGACCACGTGCGGACCGGGCGGCTGAAGGGCCTGGCCGTCTCCACCGCCACCCGCGCCGCCGCGCTGCCGGAGGTGCCGACCCTGGCCGAGGCCGGGCTGACCGGCATCGAGGCCGCCGGCTGGCACGGCCTGGTGGCGCCGAAGGGCACCGAGCCCGCCACCATCGCACGCATCAACGCGGCGGTGGGCGAGGTGCTGCGCAACCCCGAGGTGGCGGAGCGCCTGAAGGGCCTGGGCATCGAACCGGTGGACGCCCCGCCCGAGGCGCTGGCCGCGCGCATCCGTGGCGACTACGAGCGCTGGCTGCCCGTGGTCCGGCGCACCAACATGCAGGCGAGCTGACGCCGCCTGCGCAACAATCCCATGACCGGGCAAGTTTCTGGTTGAAGGCCGGCCCGGCCCGGTGCCACCCTCCCTCCCGCGCCACCATGCGCGCGGAGGGATGGCGATGAAGACGAGCCTCGGACTGGCGGCCTGCGCCGCGATGGCCCTTGCCTGCGGCCCCGCCCAGGCGGCGTTGTTCACCTTCACGACGACGATGACCGGGTTGCAGGAGAATCCCCCGAACCTCTCGCCCGGCATGGGCACCGCCTTCGTCGGGCTGGACCCGGCGGCGAACCGGCTGGAGGTGCGCGCCGAGTTCAGCGGCCTCATGTCCCCCACCACGATGGCGCACATCCATTGCTGCATCGCCCCGCCGGGCAATGTCGGCGTGGCCGTGCCGGCCGGAAGCTCCCTGCCCGGCTTCCCGCTGGGCGTCACGGCCGGCAGCTATTCGGCCATCTTCGACACCGCCGCCGCGGCGACCTGGCGCCCGGCCTTCGTCGCCGCCAATGGCGGCACGACGGAGGGGGCGGAGGCCGCGCTGCTGGCGGCGCTGCGCGACGGCACCGCCTACTTCAACGTGCACACCGCGATGTTCCCGGGCGGCGAGATCCGCGGCTTCTTCGCCGCCGTGCCGGTGCCGATGAGCCTGGGCCTGCTGCTCGCCGGGATGGCAGGGCTGGCGGCGGTGCGGACGGGCCGCCGCGCCGCCTGAGCCCCTTCAGGGCACCAGCGCGATCTTCCCGAAATGCGCGTTCGCCTTCATGTGGGCGATCGCGGCGTGGACGTCGGCCAGGGGGAAGACGCGGTCCAGCGGCAGGGCCAGCTCGCCGCGCTCCAGCGCAGGCCACAGGTCGGCGCGCATCTTGCGCACGATCTCGCGGATCTCGTCCGCGCTGCGGGTGCGGAAGGTGACGCCGATGTAGGTGATGCGCCGGGCGGCGTGCAGGTCGAAGTCGAACTCCGCGCCCGTCCCCCCCAGCCGGCCGACGTTGACGATGCGGCCCAGGATGGCGGTCGCGCGCATGGTGTCGCGCACCAGCCGGCCGCTCACCTGGTCCACCACCGAATCCACGCCCCGGCCGTCGGTGGCCTCCAGCACCTGGTCCACCCAGGCGGGGTCGCTGGTGTCCAGCGCGTGGGTGGCGCCGAACTCGCGCAGCCGCGCCCGGCGCTCGGGGTTGGTGGAGGTGCCGATCACCACCGGGCAGCCCATGAGGCGCGCCACCTGCAACCCCATCAGCCCGACGCCGGAGGAGGCGCCCTGGATCATGATCGCCTTGGACGGCCCGGCCCGGCCATGCGTCACCACCGCGTCGTGCATGGTCTGCAGCGCCACGGGCAGCGTCGCCGCCTGCTCCCAGGACAGGTTGGCGTCGGGGATGGGCGAGACGCGCCCCCAGTCGGCCAGCGCGTACTCGGCCCAGGAGGCGCCCATGGAGGCCATGACGCGCATGCCCGGGCGGATGGAATCGGGCACGCCCTCGCCCACCTCCACCACCTCGCCCGCGCCTTCCAGGCCGGGGATGGCGCCGGGCCCGCCGACGCTGCCGTGGCGGTGGCCGGCGGCCACGCCCAGGTCGGCGCGGTTCATGCCGATGGCGCGCAGGCGGATCAGCACCTGCTCGGGGCCGGGGCGCGGCTCGGGCGCGTCCTGCACCTCCAGGCCCGATTCGGTGACGATGGCGGCCTTCATGCGTGGGGTTCCCTACAGTTTCTTGCGGTACCAGATGCGCGAATGGCCGGGCGGCATGCCGTCCAGCCGCCCCGCCTCGGTCCAGCCGTTGCGCTTCCAGAAGCCGGGCGCGGTGAAGGAGAAGGTGTCGGTGTAGGCGTCGGTGCAGCCGCGCTCGCGCGCCACCGCCTCGGCGCGGGCCAGCAGGTCGGTGCCCAGGCCCTGGCCGCGCACCTCGCGCGCCAGCCACAGCCAGTCGATGAACAGCCAGTTCCAGTAGGTGAGGCCCAGCAGGCCGCCCTTCACCGCCTCCTCCTCGTCGCGCGCCAGCACGGTCACCGGCTCGCGGTCGTAGGGGCCGCCCATCTCCTGGTTGAACTGGTGCAGGCCGCGCTGGATGGCGGCCACCGCCTCCAGCTCCGGGTAGTCGTCGTCGCTGATGGTCAGGCGCGGGGCGGTGCTCATCCCATCTTGCCCCAGGCGGCGACCGCGATGGTGAAGGCGCCCAGCGCCAGGTTGAGCGTGACGAGGCGGCGGATGCGCTCGTTCGCCGCCGCGGCGGCGGGCAGGTTCCCGCCGGCCAGCGCCGCGCGCATGGCCCGCCAGGGGACGAGCGCGATGAACAGGAACACGGCCGCCATCACCAGCCCCGTGAGGTGCATGACGTGGACGTGCCAGCCGGTGCCGCGGAAGCCGCCATACACCCCGAACAGCAGGCCGTAGCCGGACAGGATGGTGATGGGCATGGCGTGCCACACCAGCAGGAAGAAGCGCTTGTGCGTCCCGGCCAGCACCGCCAGCCGCTGCGGCGGTTCCAGCGATGCCAGGGCCGGGCGCAGCGCCAGCAGCGCGAACGCCATGCCCCCCACCCAGAGCGCGGCGAAGAGGACGTGGAGGGCGTTCAGCAGGTTTGCGAGCATCCTGCCTTTATTGGCCGCGCAGCGCCAGGATGGAAGAGGCGAGTGCGCGGACCTCCGCGGCCGCCGCCGAACGGGGCTGCGCCTCGATCACCCCCTGGCCGGTCGCGAAGGCGGTGGCGAAGGCGGTGCGGTTGCCCAGCCGGGCGTCGAGCACCGGCGATTTCCGGCGCGCCAGCTCCTCCAGCACCACCTCGGCCACGCGCGAATGGGGCGGCATGCGGTTGAGGACGTAGCGCCAGGGCCGCTTCTCCTTCTCCGCCATCGCCACCATCGCCTCCGAGGCCCAGAGGTCGGGCAGGGAGGGCTGGAGGGGCACCAGCACCAGGTCGGCCGCCCGCAGGGCGCGCGCCGCGTCGGCATCCACCTGCGGGGGGGTGTCGAGCACCACGAAGCCCTTCTCGCGCCGCAGTCCGTCCAGCGCCGATCCGATCCGCCAGCCCGCCGGCGTGTCGAAGCGCAGCGGCGCATGGCCCTGGGCCACGCGGATGGCGTGCCAGCGGGCGAGCGACTGCTGCGGGTCGGTGTCCAGCAACGCCACCGGGCCGGCCTCGCCCAGCGCCACGGCCAGGTTGGCGGCCAGGGTGGACTTCCCCGCGCCACCCTTCTGCTGCGCCACAGCGATCACGAAGGCCATCGGCGGACCCTCCCTCGATTCGGGACCGAGACTAGCGCGCTTCGCGGATCGCGCGCAGCGCGGCGAGCAGCGCGGTGCCCGGGATCGTCAGCGGCGGCGGGTGGATGCCCCGGGCGGCCGGCGCCATGCTGGCCTGCGCCAGCGCCACCCGGCCCTCGGCGGCTTCCGCAGCCGCGCGGATGGCGGCGTGGTAGCCGGGCAGGTCGCCGGCCAGGAACAGCGCCCAGGCGCCGGGGATGCA
>JALHNW010000032.1 GCA_022843345.1 Rubritepida sp.
GGAGCTGAGCCCGCGCGAACGCGACGACGCCGCCCAGCGCCGCGGCCACGGCCTGCTGGAGGAGATGGACGCGCTGCGCCGGGACCTGCTGCGCGGCGGCATCCCCCCGGGGCGGCTGGCGCGGCTGGCCCTGCTGGCGGAAGGCGAGGCCGGGGCCGACCCTGGACTGCGCGAGGTGATGGAGGCGTTGTCCCTGCGCGCGCGCGTGGAGATGGCGCGCCATTTCATGCCAAGGAAGTGATATTCCTCATAAAGTCATGCAGTTGTTGCGCAACGGTACTTGGCTTGCGCATGGGCTGAGCCTATGGTCCGCCCGCCCTGGGGTGGGGGTCCGGCGCCGGGCCGGCCCGGCTTCCGGGGTGAGGCAATGGTCCCGATGGTCGTCACCCTTCCACCAGACTACCGCCCGTCAGACGACGAAGAATTCATGAACGCGCTTCAGCTGGAGTATTTCCGGCAGAAGCTGCTGCGCTGGCGCCACGAGCTGCTGCGCGAGGCCGGCGTGACGCTCAACTCGCTGTCCGCCGGCGGCATCACCGAGGCCGATCTCACCGACCGCGCGAGCGTGGAGACCGACCGCGCGCTGGAGCTCCGCACGCGCGACCGTGCCCGGAAGCTGATCAGCAAGATAGACCAGGCGCTGGAGCGCATCGGCACCGGCAGCTACGGCTTCTGCGAGGAAACGGGCGAGCCGATCGGCCTGCGCCGGCTGGAGGCGCGGCCCATCGCCACGATGAGCATCGAGGCGCAGGAGCGGCACGAGCGGATGGAGAAGGTCCACCGCGACGATTGAGCGCGCCTGTCGCCGCCATCGGGAGAACCCCGATGGCGGCGGCGCCGCACCGGGGGAAGGGTGGCCGCACCTTCCGACCGGGACCGACACCGCCATGCGCCACGCCATCCTCGCCGCCCTCGCCCTGCTCGCCGTCGCGGGGGAGGCGCAGGCCCAGCAGACCCGATCCTACTGCAACGGCGCGCTGCAGGTGACGGCGAACCTGCGCATCGCCATGGCCTTCCACGAGTACATCCTTGCCGTCCACGATATCAGCGGGGCCAATGTCCACCGGCAGCTGCGGCTGACCTTCGCGCCGCCGCCGCCGGTGCGGGCGGTGAACATGCCGGGCATGATTCTGCCGAGCGGATCGCGGCGCCAGGAGATAATCGGCAGGGAGGAGAGGCGCGCCGACGTCCCGCCGACGCTGGCGCGCGAGCGGATCCTGGATAACGCCACCATCACCTGCGCGCCGATCCGCTGACGGCGCGCAGGTGGGGGCTGCGCGTCAAAGCCTGACGCGCAGCCAGTTGCCGATCTCACCCACGATGCCGCGCCGGAAGGCGAGCACGCAGAGCACGAAGATCGCGCCCTGGATCACCGTCACCCAGGCGCCGAACTCGGCCAGGTAGTTCTGCATGGTGATGATGACGGCCGCCCCCACCACGGGGCCGAATATGGTGCCCAGGCCGCCTACCAGCGACATCAGCACCACCTCGCCCGACATGGTCCAGAAGACGTCGGTCAGCGTGGCGATGCCGAAGACGATGGACTTCAGCCCGCCCGCGACGCCGGCCAGCGCCGCGGACAGCACGAAGGCCACCAGCTTGTAGTCGTCGGTGCGGTAGCCGAGCGAGGTGGCGCGCGGCTCGTTCTCGCGCACGCTCTTCAGCACCATGCCGAAGGGCGAGTGGATGGCGCGGTGGATGAACAGGAACCCCAGCAGGAAGATCACCGCCGTGACCCAGTACATGGACATGTCCGAGCCCAGCGGGATCACGCCGAACAGGTTGCCGCGCGGGATGGACTGGATGCCGTCCTCGCCGCCCGTGAAGGGCGCCTGCACGCAGAAGAAGTAGACCATCTGCGCGAAGGCCAGGGTGATCATCGCGAAGTAGATGCCCTGCCGGCGGATGGCGATCCAGCCGATCACCAGGCCCAGCACCGCGCCGACGGCGCCGCCGATGAGGATGGAAAGCTCCGGCGTCAGCCCCCAGACCTTGGCGGCGTGGCCGGCGAGGTAGCCGCCCATGCCGAAATACGCGGCATGCCCGAAGGACAGCAGGCCGACATAGCCGATCAGCAGGTTGAAGGCGCAGGCGAAGAGCGCGAAGCACAGCACCTTCATCAGGAAGACGGGGTAGAGGAAGAACGGCGCGATCAGCAGCACCGCGCACATCACCCCGAAGGCGATGAGCTGGGTGGAGGTGAAGCCCATGAAGACGGGACGTTCCTGACGGAAGTCCGTGCCTTCGAAACCACCGGGAGCGGCCATGGCTCAGGCCCTCCCGAACAGGCCGGCGGGCCGGGTCAGCAGCACGATCGCCATGACGACGAAGATCACGGTGGCCGAGGCCTCGGGATAGAACACCTTGGTCAGCCCCTCGACGATGCCCAGCCCGAAGCCGGTGATGACCGAGCCCAGGATGGACCCCATGCCGCCGATGACGACGACGGCGAAGACGATGATGATCAGGTTCGACCCCATCTGCGGGTTGACCGAGTAGATGGGCGCCGCCAGCACGCCCGCGAAGGCGGCCAGCGCCACGCCCGCGCCGTAGGTCAGCGTCATCATCCGCGGCACGTTGACGCCGAAGGCCTGCACCAGCGCCGGGTTCTCGGTCGCAGCCCGCAGGTAGGAGCCGATCTTGGTCTTCTCGATCACCAGCCAGGTGGCGATGCAGGCCACCAGCGCGACGAGGACGACCCAGCCGCGGTAGACCGGCATGAACATGAAGCCGAGGTCCCAGGCGCCCGACAGCTCGGGCGGGATGCGGTAGGGCAGGCCCGAGGAGCCGAACTCGTTTCGCACCAGCCCCTCGATGATGAGGCCCACGCCGAAGGTCAACAGCAGCCCGTAGAGGTGATCGAGCTTGTAGAGCCGCGCGATCATCGTCTTCTCCAGCACCACGCCGAAGGCGCCGACGATGAGCGGGGCCAGCAGCAGCGCCCACCAGTAGCCGAGGCCGAGGAAGTTCAGCAGCAGCCATGCCACGAAGGCGCCCAGCATGAACTGGGCGCCATGCGTGAAGTTGATGACGTTCAGCATCCCGAAGATGACGGCGAGGCCGAGCGAGAGGAGCGCGTAGAACGCCCCGTTGATGAGCCCCAGCAGCAGCTGCCCGAAGAGCAGCGGCGCCGGGATGCCGAAGAAGTCATCCATGCGTCGTTCTTTACCCCCTGACGAGCGGGCAATTCCCCTCGGCCATGGGGCGGAATGCCTCCTCGGCCGGGTTCGTCGCCACGAGATTGTAGTAGTCCCACGTCCCGCGCGATTCGCGCGGCTGCTTGACGCGGTAGAGCATGGTCGGATGGATCTTGCGCCCGTCGGGTCGGACGCGGCCCTCGCCGAAGGCGTCGTCATCCGTCGGCATCGCCTTCATGCGCTCCACCACCGCGCGCGCGTCGGCCTTGGCCGCGGCGGCACCCATGGCGGCGGCGGCCTTGAGGTAGTGCACGGTGGCGCCGTAGCAGCCGGCCTGCACCTGCGCGGGCATGGCGCGGTTGGGCATGCGCGGCTGCACGCGCTGGCTGAAGGCGCGCGTGCGGTCGTTGCTGTCCCAGTAGAAGCTCTCGGTCAGCAGCAGGCCCTGCGCCGTCTCCAGGCCCAGGCTGTGCACCTCCATGAAGGACATCAGCAGGCCGGCGATCTGCATGTTGCGCGTCAGCCCGAACTCGCGCGCCTGCTTGATGCAGTTGGCCGTGTCGGTGCCGGCATTGGCCAGCGCCAGCACCTTGGCGCGCGAGGCCTGCGCCTGGACCATGTAGCTGCTGAAATCCGTCGTGGCCGGGAAGGGGTAGCGCGCCGCGCCCAGCACCCGCCCGCCCGCCCGCTCCACGAAGGTGGTGGTGTCGCGTTGCAGTGCATGGCCGAAGGCGTAGTCCGCGGTGATGAAGAACCAGGTGTCGCCGCCCGCCCGCGCCAGCGCATCACCCGTGCCCTTGGCCAGCATGTAGGTGTCGTAGGTCCAATGCACCGTGTTAGGCGAGCAGGCCGGCCCCGTGAGGTCGCTCGACGCGGCCCCGCTGTTGAGGAACAGCTTGTTCTTCTCGCGCGCGATCTGCGAGATGGCGAGCGCGACCGAGCTGGTGGGCACGTCCACCACCACGTCCACGCCCTGGTCGTACCATTGGCGCGCGATGTTGGCGCCCACGTCGGGCCGGTTCTGGTGGTCGGCCTGGATCACCTCGGCCTGCACGCCCAGGCGCTGGGCGAACTCCATCACCGCCTGCTGGGTGCAGATGGCGCTGCCCGGCCCCGTGGGGTCGCGGTAGGGGCCGGACATGTCGGTGAGCACGCCCAGGCGCAGCGTCTGCGCCTGCTGCGCCCGCAGCGCCGAGATGGGCAGCGTCGTGGCGGCGGCGGCGGTGCCGAGCAGCGCGCGCCGGTTGATCGTGGTCATGGCGTTTCCCTTCCTGGTGTGGCCCCCGAAACGGGGCGGCACGGCTCTTCGCCGGCCATGTCCGCCCCCTCCCGCATCGCGCTACGAACGGACCAGCGCGCAGCCGCCATCGGCGATCGGCCGGAAGGCCTCCTCCGCCGGGGTGGTCTGCAGCAGCTTGTAATAGTCCCACGCACCGCGCGATTCGCGCGGCGACTTCACCTCGAACAGGTAGGAGGGCTGGGTGCGCCGGCCGTCCGCACGGATGGTGCCCTGGCCCATGGCCTCGTCCTCGGTCGGCCGCGCCTTCATGCGGTTCACCGTCTCCACGCCGCTGGCCTTGGCCTGGGCCACGCCCATGTCGGCCACCGTCTTGAGGTAGTGCATGACGGCGGAGTAGCAGCCGGCCTGGTTCATGGTGGGGCGGAACTGCCCAGGCATCTGCGGCAGCACGCGCTGGGTGAAACGGCGCGTCTGGTCGTTCAGGTCCCAGTAGAAGGTCTCGGTGCAGACGAGGCCCTGCGCCGTCTCCAGGCCGAGGCTGTGCACGTCGGAGATGAACATCAGCAGCGCGGCCAGCTTCACGCCGCGCCGCGTCAGGCCGAACTCGGCGGCCTGCTTGATGGCGTTGATGGTGTCGCCGCCCGCGTTGGCGAGGCCGATGACCTTGGCGCGGCTGGCCTGCGCCTGCACGAGGAAGGAGGAGAAGTCGGTCGAGGGGAAGGGCGTGCGCGCGCCGCCCAGCACCCGGCCGCCGGCCGCGCGCACGAAGTTGGACGTGTCGCGCTCCAGCGCATGGCCGAAGGCGTAGTCGGCGGTGAGGAAGAACCAGCTGTCGCCGCCCGCGCGCACCATGGCGCCGCCGGTGGACTTCGCCAGCATGTAGGTGTCGTAGGTCCAGTGGATGGTGTTGGGCGAGCACTGGCTGCCCGTGAGGTCGCTGGTCGCCGCGCCCGAGTTGATGAAGACCTTGTTCTTCTCGCGCGTCACGGTGTTGATCGCGAGCGCGACGGAGGAGGTGGGCACGTCCAGGATCACGTCCACGCCGTCGCGGTCGATCCACTGGCGGGCGATGTTGGAGCCGACGTCGGGCCGGTTCTGGTGGTCGCCGGCGATGATCTCCACGTTGATGCCGCGCGCCTGCGCGCCGAAATCGGCGACGGCCTGCCGCGCGCAGGCGACGGAGCCGGGGCCGGTGGTGTCGCGGTACAGGCCGGACTGGTCGTTCAGCACGCCGATCCGGATGGTGTTCTGCGCCTGGGCGCGGGCCTGCCAGGTCGGCAGCGCCCCGAAGGCGGCGGCGCCCCCGAGGAGCGTGCGGCGGTTGATCTCGGTCATGACGTGGTTCCTTCCTGTTGATGGGATCGGGGGCGGGCGGTCTTCGGCGCCGCCTCGCCCCCCGGTGTCAGGCGCGGCTCAGCGCGTCAGCGCGCAGTTGCCCTCGGCGAGCGGGCGGAACGCTTCCTCGGCCGGGGTGGTCTGGAGCAGCTTGTAGTAGTCCCACGGGCCGCGGCTCTCGCCCGGCGCCTTCACCTCGAACAGGTAGGCGGGGTGCAGCTTGCGGCCGTCGGCCCGGATGCTGCCGCGGCCGAAGGCGTCGTCCTCCGTCGGCATCGCCTTCATGCGGTCGATCACGGCCTTGCCGTCGGCCTTGGCCGCCGCCACGCCCATGTCGGCCACGGCCTTCAGGTAGTGCAGCGTGGCGGAGTAGCAGCCGGCATGGCTCATCGCCGGCCAGTTCGCCTGGGCGCCGTTGGCGACGATGCGCCGCGTCACCGCGCGCGTGGCGTCGTTCAGGTCGTGGTAGAAGGTCTCGGTGCAGACTAGGCCCTGCGCGGTCTGCAGGCCCAGGCCGTGCACGTCGTTGATGAAGACCAGCAGCCCGGCGAGCTTCTGCCCGCGCCGCATCAGACCGAACTCGCCCGCCTGCTTGATGGAGTTGATGGTGTCGGTGCCCGCATTCGCCAGCCCCACCACCTGCGCGCGCGAGGCCTGCGCCTGGATCAGGAAGCTGCTGAAGTCGGTCGTGCCCGGGAAGGGGTGGCGCACCGCGCCTACCACGCGCCCGCCGGCGCCGCGCACGAAGGTTTCGGTCTGGGCCTGCAGGTTGTGGCCGAAGGCGTAGTCGGCGGTGATGAAGTACCAGGACTGCCCGCCCGCGCGCACCATGGCCGCACCGGTGGAGCGCGAAAGCATCCAGGTGTCATAGGTCCAGTGGATGGTGTTGGGGCTGCACTGCGCGCCCGTCAGGTCCACGGTCGCCGCGGTGCTGTTCAGGTAGGCCTTGTTGCGCTCGCGCACCACGCCGTTGACGGCGAGGCCCACGGCCGAGTTCGGCACGTCCACGATCACGTCCACGCCGTCGCGGTCCAGCCACTGGCGGGCGACGGAGACGCCGACGTCGGGGCGGTTCTGGTGGTCGGCCACCACCACCTCGACGTTGAAGCCGCGCGCGCCGAAATCCTGCACGGCGGTGCGGGTGGCGACCGCGGAGGTGGGGCCCGAGATGTCGCGGAACGGCCCGGACATGTCGGTGAGCACGCCGATGCGGATCGTGTTGGCCGCCTGGGCGCGGGCGCCCGTCATGGGCAACGAGGCGGCGAGCGGCGACGCGGCGGCGGCGGCGATGAATGTGCGGCGGTCCATGGTCATTGTCTCCGGCAATCCTTTTCTTGGTTCAGACGCCCAGGTACTCGTGCAGGCGGTCCAGGGAGCTGTTGAGGTCGGCGTTGGCGACGGTCTCGACCACACGGCCGTGCTCCATCACGTAGTGCCGGTCGGCCACGGTCTGGGCGAAGCGGAAGTTCTGCTCCACCAGCAGCACGGTGAAGCCGCGGGCCTTCAGCTCGCGGATCGTCTTGCCGATCTGCTGCACGATCACCGGGGCCAGGCCCTCGGAGGGCTCGTCGAGCAGCAGCAGCCGCGCGCCGGTCCGCAGGATGCGGCCGATCGCCAGCATCTGCTGCTCGCCGCCCGAGAGCTTGGTGCCCGGGCTGCGCGCGCGTTCCTTGAGGTTGGGGAACAGGGTGTGGATCTCGTCCACGCTCAGCCCGCCCGGGCGCACGGCGGGCGGCAGCAGCAGGTTCTCGGTCACGTCGAGCGAGGCGAAGATGCCGCGCTCCTCCGGGCAGTAGGCGATGCCCGAGCGGGCGATGAGGTCGGAGCGCAGCCCCACCATCTCGCGCCCCTCGTAGGTGATCGAGCCGGAGCGGCGGCCCACCAGCCCCATGATGGCGCGCAGCGTGGAGGTCTTGCCGGCGCCGTTGCGCCCCAGCAGCGTGACCACCTCGCCCTCGTGGATGTCGAGCGAGACGCCGTGCAGGGCGTGGCTCTCGCCGTACCAGGCCTCGAGGTTGCGGACCTTGAGCAGCGGTTCAGCCCCCTTCTTGTCAAGCATGCGCGGCGTCTCCCTGGAAGTTGGGGTCGGTGCCCAGGTAGGCGGCCTGGACCTCGGGGTTGCGGGACACGGCGGCGTAGTCGCCCTGCGCCAGCACCTCGCCGCGCGCCAGCACGGTGATCTCGTCGCACAGGCCCTCGACGACCTTCAGGTTGTGCTCGACCAGCAGCACGGTGCGGCCCTTGGAGACGCGCTTCACCAGCGCCACGATGCGGTCCACGTCCTCATGCGTCATGCCGGCGGTGGGTTCGTCCAGCAGCATCATCACGGGGTCGAGCGCGAGCGTCGTGGCGATCTCCAGCGCGCGCTTGCGGCCGTAGGGGAGCTGCCCGGCCTGGGTCTCCTCCCACTCCGTCAGCGCCACGTCGGCCAGCAGCTCGCGGGCGCGGTCGTCATACTTGTTCAGCACGTCGGCGCTGCGCCAGAAATCGTAGGAGCCGCCGCGCTCGCGCTGGAGCGCCAGCTTGACGTTCTCCAGCACCGTGAGGTGCGGGAACACCGCGGAGATCTGGAAGGAGCGCACGAGGCCGAGGCGGGCGACCTCGGCGGGCTTCATGCTGGTGATGTCGCGCCCGTCATAGGTGATGCGCCCGCGCGTGGGGATGAGGAACTTGGTGAGCAGGTTGAAGCAGGTGGTCTTGCCGGCGCCGTTCGGTCCGATCAGCCCATGGATGCTGCCGCGGCGGATCTTCAGGTTGACGTCCTTCACGGCGAGGAAGCCGCGGAACTCCTTCGTCAGTCCTTGCGCCTCGAGGATCGTGTCGCTCACCCGGATGATTCTCCCTGCATGTCCCGGCCCTGCGGGCGCTGCGTTATGCATGTGTATGGCAATGCAACGAGCCATGTGCAAGCGTCACGGCAGATGCCGAAAAATCAGGCAGGTCCAGGCTTCCGCAACGCCGCGAGCAGCCGCTCCGGCGTTGCGGGCAGGTCCAGCGAGGCCACCCCTGCCGCATCCTTGAGCGCGTTCACCACCGCGGTCGCCAGCAGCAGCGGCGGCTCGCCCACCGCCTTGGAGCGGAACAGCGTTCCCTCGCGCCCCGGCGAATCGGCCAGCAGCCGCGTGTGCAGCACCGGCGGCACGTCGCGCGAGCCGGGGATCTTGTAGGTGGAGGGGCCGAGCGTGCGCTGGCGGCCCGCCGCGTCCCACCACAGCTCCTCCGTGGTCAGCCAGCCCAGGCCCTGCACGAAGGCGCCCTCGATCTGGCCGAGGTCGATCGCAGGGTTCAGGGAACGGCCGCAATCCTGCACCAGCCAGGCGCCGGTGCAGCGGTGCTCGCCGGTCAGCGTGTCCAGCAGCACTTCGGCCACCGCGGCGCCGTAGGTGAAGTAGAAGAAGGGCGTGCCCCGCATCGCCCCCGCGTCCCACGCGATGTCCGGCGTGCGGTAGAAGCCGGTCGCCGAGAGGCTCACCCGCGCGCGCCAGCACAGCTTCGCCAGCTCCCCGAAGGTGAGCGACTGGTTGCCGGCGCGGATCGTGCCGTCCTGCCAGGTGAGCGCCTCGGGCGTGGTGGACAGGTGCTGCGCGGCGACCGCCGCCATGCGCGCCTTCACCGCTTGCGCCGCCTCGTGCGCCGCCCAGCCGTTGAGGTCGCTGCCCGTGCTGGCGGCGGTGGCGGAGGTGTTGGGCACCTCCCCGGTGCTGGTGGCGGCGATGCCGATGGCGTCCACCGGCACGGCGAAGACCTCGGCCACCACCTGCGCCACCTTCACGAACAGGCCCTGGCCCATCTCGGTGCCGCCATGGGCGAGGCGGATTGAGCCGTCGGTGTAGACGTGCACCAGCGCGCCGGCCTGGTTGAGGTGCGGGATGCCGAAGGAGATCCCGAAGGCGCACTGGAAGCTGCCCAGGCCTTTCCGCAACGTGGGGTGGGCGGCGTTGAAGGCGTCCGCGGCCGCCCGGCGTTCCTTCCAGCCCGCATCCGCCTTGGCTTCCGCCAGCACCCGGCGGGCCAGCGCGGGTTCCAGCGCCTGGCCGTAGGGGGTGCGGGCGGCCAGGTTGCGCTCGCGCACCAAATCCAGCTCCAGGCCGGTGGCCCGGGCGATGGCGGGCAGCACGTCCTCCATCAGCAGCGCGCCCTGCGGCCCGCCGAAGCCGCGGAAGGCGGTGTTGGAGACGTGGTTGGTCTTCACCGCGCTGCATTCCACGCGCAGCGCCGGAGCGCCGTAGCAGTTCAGCGCGTGCGTCAGCGCGCGGAACACCACGCCGCCCGACATGTCGGCCGAATGCCCGCCATCGGCCGCCAGCAGCGCGTCCAGCGCCAGCAGCCGGCCCCTCTCGTCGAAGCCGGCGTGCCAGCGGTACAGGAAGGGGTGGCGCTTGCCGGTGGCCGCCATGTCGGCGCGGCGCGGCAGGCGCAGCTTCACCGGGCGGCCGGTGACGCGCGCGGCGATGGCGGCGGCGGCGGCCACCCAGCTCGCGTTGCTTTCCTTGCCGCCGAAGGCGCCGCCCATGCGGCGGCATTGCACGGTGATGCGGTGGTAGGGCTCGCCCAGCACGCGGGCGACGACGTGCTGCACCTCCGTCGGATGCTGGGTGGAGGAGTGGACGAGCATCTCGCCCTCCTCGCCCGGGATCGCCAGCGCCACCTGGCCTTCCAGGTAGAAATGCTCCTGCCCGCCGGCGCGGAACTCGCCGTGGGCGGTCAGGGGCGACGTGGCGATGGCCGCCCGCGCGTCGCCCTCTGCGATCACCTGGGGCGCGATGACGTAGCTGCCGCGCGCGAGCGCCGTCTCGATGTCCAGCACCGGCTCCAGCGGCTCGATCCGCGGCGTGGCGGCGGCGGCGGCGCGCAGGACTTCGTCGCGCGTCGGCGCCACCAGGATGGCCAGCGGCTGGCCATGATGCTCCACCAGCGTTTCCGCCAGCAGCACCTCGCCCGAGAGGATGGGCGCGATGTCGTTCAACCCGGGTATGTCGCCGGGCAGGATGGCGCGGATGCCCGGCGGCAGCTCCACCCCCAGCAGCCGCCCGTGTGCTGCGGGCGAGAGCACCAGCGCCGCGTGCCAGCAGCCGGCCGGCTCGGCGATGTCGTCCAGGAAGCGCGCCTCGCCGCTCGCGTGGCGCAGCGCGCTGTCATGGGCCAGCGGGCGGCCGACGCTCATGCATGCACCTCGGCCGGCAGCTGCGGGTGGGTGTGGCGCAGCGCCAGGCGGCGGAGCATACCGCGGGCGGCGTCCAGGCGATAGGCGGCGGTGGCGCGGTGGTCGTCCATGGGCGTGAAGCGCAGCGCCGCGCCGGCCGCCTGGGCCGCCGCGTCGTCGAAGGGGCGGTGCAGCAGCGCCTCT
>JALHNW010000033.1 GCA_022843345.1 Rubritepida sp.
GGGCTGGCGGGGACGGCGCTGCTGGCGCGGCTGCCGGCAAGGGCGGGATAGGGGGCCGCGTGCGGCGACCCGGCCTTCTGCCGCGCCGCACCCCTCACCGGCGTGCGGCGCCCCGGCTTTCAGCCGCGCCGCGCCCGTCTCCACGTGCGGCGACCCGGCTTTCAGCCGCGCCGCACGACGTAATCCCCCGCTTCCAGCGCCGCCACGATGGCGTCGGCCTGGGCGCGGTCGCGCACCTCCACCATCAGCTCCAGCTCCGCCGTCTGCACCGAGGGCGCGGCGAAGAGGCGCTGGTGGCTCACCTCGATCACGTTGCCGCCCGCATCCGCCACGCGGGTGGCGATGTCGGCCAGCACGCCGGGCCGGTCGGGGATGTCCAGGTGCAGGCGCAGCAGCCGCCCGTCGCGCAGCAGGTTGCGGAGAAGGACGTTGGAAAGGATGCGCGGGTCTATGTTGCCGCCGCAGACCGGCGTGGCGACGCGCTTCCCGGCAAAGCGCTCCGGGAAGCTCAGCACGGCGGCGAGGCCCGCCGCGCCCGCGCCCTCGCTCACCACCTTCGCGCCCTCGGCCAGCAGGGCGATGGCGTGCTCCACCGCGCGCTCGGGGACCACCAGCACCTCCACGCCCAGGCGTTGCAGCAGGGCGAAGGGCAGCTCGCCCACGTCGCGCACCGCGATGCCCTCGGCGATGGTGGGGCCGCCCACGGCCACCGGGCGGCCGGCCAGGCGCTGCGCCATGGCGGGGTAGCCCTCCACCTCCACGCCGAAGACCGGCAGGCCGGGGCGCAGCGCCGCCGCCGCCACCGCGCAGCCCGCCACCAGCCCGCCGCCGCCGGTGGGCAGGATCAAGGCGTCCAGCGCGCCGGCCTCCTCCAGGATCTCCAGCGCCATGGTGCCCTGGCCGGCCAGCACGCCCGGGTCGTCATAGGGGTGGATGAAGGTGAGGCCGTGCTCGCGCGCCAGGGCGTGGGCGTGGGCGGCGGCCTCGGCCAGCGTCGCGCCGTGCAGCACCACGCGGGCGCCGAAGCCCTCGGTCCGCACCACCTTGGTGGGGGGCGTGAAGCGCGGCATGACGATGGTCGCCGCCACCCCCATCAGCGTGGCGTGGCGCGCCACCGCCTGGGCGTGGTTGCCGGCCGACATGGCGATGACGCCGCCCTCGCGTTCGCGCGCGCTCAGCAGCGCCAGGCGGTTGGCCGCGCCGCGCTCCTTGAAGGCGCCGGTGGCCTGGAGGTTGTCGAGCTTCAGCAGCACCGCCGCGCCCGCTTCGCGCGATACGGCGGGGCTCTCGACCAGCGGCGTGCGCAGCACCCGCCCGGCGATGCGGGCGGCGGCCGCCTGGATGTCCGCCAGCGTGACCGGCATGCGTGAACCCCTTCCTCGGATGGGGAGGTTCCTAGCCGCTGCGTGCCCTCAGGTGAAGGCGACCTTGGTGATCTCCACCGACCGCGCGCCCCCGGGCGCCGGCACCTCGACCACCTGGCCCACCGCCTTGTCCATCAGCGCGCGGGCGAGCGGCGAGGTGAGCGAGATGGAGTGCGTCTTCATGTCCGCCTCGTACTGGCCGACGATGCGGTAGGTCTGCTGCTTCTCCGTCTCCTCGTCCAGGATGGTGACGCGGGCGCCGAAGCGCACCACGTCCCCGCTGAACTTGGCCACGTCCACCACCTCGACGGAGGGGATGATGGATTCAAGCTCGCCGATGCGGCCCTCGATGAAGGACTGGCGCTCGCGCGCCGCATGGTACTCCGCGTTCTCAGACAGGTCGCCATGCGCGCGCGCCTCCGCGATGGCCTGGATGATCGCCGGCCGCTCGGTGCCCTTGAGGTGCCGCAGCTCCTCTTCCAGCCTGGCGAGGCCTTCGGCGGTCATGGGGAACTTCTGCACTGGCAGTTCCTTCGCACATCTTCCCCGCCGGGCGTTCGGCCCGCAGCGAAACGCCGGCGGTGGGGGGTGGGGAGGGGGCCTGTCCGCCCCCGCCCGGTGTCAGAACGACGCCGTAGAGTAGGATTGGAGCGGCGCCACATCAAGGGTTTGCGCGCGCAGCGCCGCGATCGCCCCCACGGCCGCCCGCGCGCCGGCCATGGTGGTGTAGTGCGGCACCCCCTGGGTGAGCGCGGAACGCCGGATGTCGAAGCTGTCCGACACGCTCTGCCCGCCGCCAGAGGTGTTGATCACCAGCTGGATCTCCCCGCTCTTGATCGCGTCCACGCAATGCGGGCGGCCTTCCAGCACCTTGTTCAGCACCTGCGCCTCCAGCCCCGCCGCCTTCAGCTTCGCCGCCGTGCCGCGGGTGGCGATGATGCGGAAGCCCAGCTCCACCAACCGGCGCGCGATGCCCACCGCGGCCCCCTTGTCGCCCTCGCGCACGGAGATGAAGGCGGCACCCTCCACCGGCAGCTTCACCCCCGCGCCCATCTGGGACTTGAGGAAGGCGCGCTCGAAGGAGGTGTCGAGGCCCATCACCTCGCCGGTGCTCTTCATCTCCGGGCCCAGCAGCACGTCCACGCCGGGGAAGCGGTTGAAGGGGAAGACCGCCTCCTTCACCGCGACGTGGCGGTTCACCGCGTCGTCGTCCAGCGTGAACTCGGAGAGCAGCGCGCCGGCCATGACGCGCGCGCCGATCTTGGCCACCGGCACGCCGGTGGCCTTGGCGACGAAGGGCACGGTGCGGCTGGCGCGCGGGTTCACTTCCAGCACGAAGATCTCGCGGTCCTTCACGGCGAACTGCACGTTCATCAGCCCCTGCACCTTCAAGGCGCGGGCCATGGCGTCGGTCTGGAGCTTGATCTCCGTCACCACCGTGGGCGCCAGCGAGTAGGGCGGCAGGGAGCAGGCGCTGTCGCCGCTGTGGATGCCCGCCTCCTCGATGTGCTCCATCACGCCGGCGACGTAGACGTTGCCCGCGCGGTCGGCGATGCAGTCCACGTCCACCTCGATGGCGTCCGACAGGTACTGGTCGATGAGGATCGGGTTCTCGCCGCTCACCTTCACGGCCTCGGCGCCGAAGCGGCGCAGCTGCTCGGGGTTGTGGGCGATCTCCATCGCGCGCCCGCCAAGCACGTAGGAGGGGCGGACGACGACCGGGTAGCCGATCGTCTCGGCCACCACCATCGCCTCGTCCAGCGTGCGGGCGATGCCGTTGCGCGGCTGCTTCAGGCCGATGCCGTGCAGCAGCTGCTGGAAGCGCTCGCGGTCCTCGGCGATGTCGATGGCCTCGGCGGAGGTACCCAGGATGGGGATGCCCGCCTTGTCCAGCGCCTGGCTCAGCTTCAGCGGCGTCTGGCCGCCATACTGCACGATGCAGCCGATCACCTCGCCATTCTCCTGTTCCTTGCGGATCAGGGCGATGACGTCCTCGGGCGTCAGCGGCTCGAAGTACAGGCGGTCGGCGGTGTCGTAGTCGGTGCTCACCGTCTCGGGGTTGCAGTTGACCATGATGGTCTCGATGCCCGCCGGCCCGCCATGCTTCTCGCTCAGCGCGTAGCAGGCGTGGACGCAGCAATAGTCGAACTCGATGCCCTGGCCGATGCGGTTCGGCCCGCCGCCCAGGATCACCACCTTCTTCGCGCCCGTCGGCCGGGATTCACATTCCGGCGTGCCGAAGCCGCCCTCGTAGGTGGAGTACATGTAGGGCGTGTCGGAGGCGAATTCGGCCGCGCAGGTGTCGATGCGCTTGAACACGGGCGTCACGCCCAGCGCCTGGCGGGCGGCGGCCACCGCGGCCTCGTCACGCCCGGTGATGCGGCCGAGCTGCGCGTCGGAGAAGCCCAGCGCCTTCACCGCGCGCATCGCGTGCGCGGTGGTGGGCAGGCCCTTGGCCGCCACCTGCGCCTCCGCCTTGACCACGCGCTCCACCTCGCGGATGAACCAGGGGTCGAACTTGCAGGCGGCGTGGATGTCCTCCACCGACAGGCCCGCGCGCAGCGCCTGGGCCACGGTGAGGATGCGGTCCGGCCGCGGCACGGCGAGGGACGCCATGAAGGCCTCGCGCGAGCCGTCGCCCGGCGGCGCCTGCACGTCCAGCCCCGAAAGCCCGGTTTCCAGCGAGCGCAGCCCCTTCTGCAAGGCTTCCGCGAAGGAGCGGCCGATCGCCATGCTCTCGCCCACGCTCTTCATCGCGGTGGTCAGCGTGGCCGGCGTGCCGGGGAACTTCTCGAAGGTGAAGCGGGGGATCTTCACCACGACGTAGTCGATCGTCGGCTCGAAGCTCGCGGGCGTCACCTTGGTGATGTCGTTGCCCAGCTCATCCAGCGTGTAGCCCACGGCCAGCTTCGCCGCGATCTTGGCGATGGGGAAGCCGGTGGCCTTGGACGCCAGCGCGGAGGAACGCGACACGCGCGGGTTCATCTCGATGACGACCATGCGGCCATCCACCGGGTTGATGCCGAACTGCACGTTGGAGCCGCCGGTGTCCACGCCGATCTCGCGCAGGCAGGCGATGGAGGCGTCGCGCATGCGCTGGTACTCGCGGTCGGTCAGCGTCAGCGCGGGCGCGATGGTCACGCTGTCGCCCGTGTGCACGCCCATCGCGTCCAGGTTCTCGATGGAGCAGACGATGATGCAGTTGTCCGCGCGGTCGCGCACCACCTCCATCTCGAACTCCTTCCAGCCCAGCACGCTCTCCTCGATCAGCACCTCGGTCGTCATGGAGGCGTCGAGGCCGGAGGCCACGATCTGCTCGAACTCCTCCTTGTTGTAGGCGATGCCGCCGCCCGTGCCGCCCAGCGTGAAGGAGGGGCGGATGACGCAGGGCAGGCCGACGATGGCCAGGCCCTCGCGCGCCTCCTCCATCGTGTGGGCGATGGTGGATTTCGGGCTCTCGATGCCGATCTTGGTCATCGCGTCGCGGAACTTCTGGCGGTCCTCCGCCTTGTCGATCACCTCGGCCTTGGCGCCGATCAGCTCGCAGCCGTACTTCTCCAGCACGCCGGCGGCGTCCAGCTTCAGCGCGGTGTTCAGCGCGGTCTGCCCGCCCATGGTGGGCAGCAGCGCGTCCGGGCGCTCCTTGGCGATGATCTTCTCCACCACCTCGGGCGTGATCGGCTCGATGTAGGTGGCGTCCGCCAGGCCCGGGTCGGTCATGATCGTGGCGGGGTTGGAGTTGACCAGGATGACGCGGTAGCCCTCGGCCCGCAGCGCCTTGCAGGCCTGCGCGCCGGAGTAGTCGAACTCGCAGGCCTGGCCGATCACGATGGGGCCGGCGCCGATGATGAGGATGCTCTTGATGTCGGTGCGCTTGGGCATGGTGCGTTCAGTCCCGGTTGTCGGCGCGCTTGGCGCTGAAGAGGAGGAGGGGCAGCAGCAGCATGTGCGGCACGCCCCAGAAGATGAGCGCGGTCAGCCGGTTCTCCGCGTCCAGGAACAGGAGCGTGGCGGAATGCACGGCGACCGAGATGAGGAAGGCGAGCCAGGCGGCGCGGCGCACCGGATACAGCTTGCGCAGCGCATGGGCGAGCCAGAACAGCACCACGCCGCTGTAGGCCAGCGCCATGAGGGGGATGGCGATCATCATCGGCCGAACCTCCGAACCCGCAGCGCCATGGCACCCGCCGCGATGGCCTGCGCGGATGCGACGAGGCCCACCACCCACCAGCGGTCCAGGCTCGTCGCGGCGTAGAGCACCAGGCCCATCAGCAGCATGGACAGCCCCATCGCCGCCTCGCGCTGCGCGATGACGCGGCCCAGCGCCACCGCCAGCAGCAGCGCCGCGACGGCGAGCGGCGGCAGGAGCAGCAGCGGCGTCATGCCGCGCGCCCCTGGAAGGCCAGCTTCGCCGCCAGCAAGGCCAGCGCCCCGCCCAGCACCCAGCGCTGCGCCGCCAGCCACACCGGCCGCGTGGCGAGGAAGCGCGCCGTGCCGGACGCGCCCTTCACCAGCACGCCGTCGAAGATGGTGCAGGTGATGATCTGCACGAGGCCCAGCACCACGGCCTGGAGGAACACGTCGCCCCGCGCGGGGTCCAGGAAGGGCGGGAAGACGGCGACGTAGAACAGCGCCACCTTGGGGTTCAGCGCGGCGGTGGCGAAGCCCACGGCGAAGAGCCGCGCGTCGCTTTCCACCGGCATGGCACGCGGCGCCCAGAGCGGCTGCCCGCCCGGCCGCACGCATTGCCACGCCATCCACAGCAGGTAGAGCGCGCCGCCGATCCGCAGCGCGTCCCAGGCGAAGGGCACGGCGAACAGCGCCGCCGTCAGCCCGCCCGCCGCGCAGAGCATGATGGCGAGCGACCCCGTCTGGCAGCCGATGAGCGACACCATCCCCGCCCGCGTCCCCTGCGCCAGCGCGCGGGAAACGAGGTAGAGCATGTTCGGCCCCGGCGTGGCGGCGAGGCCGAGCGAGAGGGCTGCGAAGACGAGAAGGGTTTCCGGCGAGGGCATCTCACCCCATCGCCGCGAAGCCGCCATCCACCGGGATGGCCGCGCCGGTCACGAAGCCCGCCGCGTCGCTCGCCAGGAAGGCGGCGATCCCGCCCAGGTCGTCCGGCGTGCCCCAGCGCCCGGCCGGGGTGCGGGCGATCTGGCGCTCGTACAGCCCGGGCTGGTGGGTGCGCGCGCGGTCGGTCAGCTCCGTCTCGATCCAGCCGGGCAGCACCGCGTTCGCCGTGATGCCGTCCCCCGCCCAGGCGGTGGCCAGCACCTTGGTGTACTGCACCACCGCACCCTTGGACGCCGCATAGGCCGGCGAGAAGGGCAGCCCGAACAGCGCCATGATGGACGCCACGTTGATCACCCGCCCCACGCCATGCGCCTTCAGCAGCGGGTGCGCCCCGCGGGTGAGGCGCATGAGCGAGGTAAGGTTGGTGTCCATCACCGTCGCCCAGTCCTCGTCCGAGACTTCCTCGGGCCGGCGGCGGATGTTGGTGCCGGCGTTGTTCACCAGGATGTCCAGCCGGCCGAAGCGCGCCCGCACCGCCTCCAGCACCCGCGCCTCGGCGCCCGGTTCCACCAGGTCGGCCGCGATCACCAGCGCGCCGGGCAGGGCGGCGGCGGCCGCCTCGTTCTTCGCCACGTTGCGGCCGGTGATGGCGACCGACCCGCCGTTGGCGGCCAGCGCCTTCGCCATGCCCAGCCCGATGCCGCCATTGCCGCCGGTGACCAGCGCCACGCGGCCCGAAAGATCCCACATCACGCCTTGCCCTCCATCACCCGCATGAAGCGGTGGAACAGGTGGTGGCTGTCGGACGGGCCGGGCGACGCCTCCGGATGGTACTGCACGGAAAACGCCGGCCGGTCGGTGGCCGCGATGCCCTCGTTCGTGCCGTCGAACAGGCTGCGGTGCGTGACCTTCACCGTGGCGGGAAGCGACGCCTCGTCCACCGCGAAGCCGTGGTTCTGGCTGGTGATCTCCACCTTGCCCGTCTCCAGGTCCTTCACCGGCTGGTTGGCGCCGCGGTGGCCGCGCTCCAGCTTGTAGGTCTTGGCCCCCAGGGCGAGCGCCAGCAGCTGGTGCCCCAGGCAGATGCCGAAGACCGGCACGCGCTGGGCCAGCACCGCCTGGATGGCCGGCACGGCGTAGATGCCGGTCGCCGCCGGGTCGCCGGGGCCATTGGACAGGAACACGCCGTCCGGGGCGTGGCGCAGGATCTCCTCGCCGGTGGCGGTCGCGGGCAGCACGGTCACCTCGCAGCCGGCATCGGCCAGGCAGCGCAGGATGTTGCGCTTGGCGCCGTAATCAATCGCGACGACCTTCTTGGTCGGTGCCGCCTGCTTGCCGAAGCCCTCGCCCCAGGCCCAGCGCGTCTCGTTCCAGGAATAGGCCTGCCGCGCGGTCACCTCCTTCGCCAGGTCCATGCCCTCCAGCCCCGGCCAGGCCTTGGCCTGGGCCAGCAGGGCCGGGATGTCGAAGCGGCCATCGGCGGGGAAGTGCAGCACGCCGTTGGGCGCGCCGCCGTCGCGGATGCGCGCGGTCAGCGCCCGCGTGTCCAGCCCGCCCAGGCCCGGGATGCCGTGGCTCAGCAGCCATTCGTGCAGGTGGCGCGTGGCGCGGTAGTTCGACGGTTCGGAGACGTCCTGCTTGACGATGAGGCCGCGGGCCACGGGCGTCGCCGCCTCCATGTCCTCGGGGTTCGTGCCGACGTTGCCGATGTGTGGGAAGGTGAAGCAGATCACCTGGCCGGCGTAGGAGGGGTCGGTCAGCGTCTCCTGGTAGCCGGTCATGCCGGTGTTGAAGCAGATCTCGGCCACGCGGGTGCCGTGGGCGCCGAAGCCCACCCCCCAATGCACGCTGCCGTCATCGAGCACGAGCGCGGCGGTGGCGCCCTCGGGGGCGGCGTTGGGCATGGCGGGTTCCTCGGGGTCTTGCTTGCTGGGGGCCAAGTCTGCCAGGGACAGGCCGGTGCTGGCCAGGATGGCGGGCCAGTGCTTGGCCGGGATGGCCCGGGACTGGCGCCACTTGCGGATGGCCTCGGTGCCCACGCCGCAGGCGGCGGCGGCGGCCTCTGCCCCGCCCAGGAGGGCGAGGATGTCGTCCACGGTGCGCATGGCGGCGGTATATGGGAAGAAACTTCCCAGGTCGAGTTGGAACTTCAAGCTGGGAAGTTTTTTCCCGGAAAAGGACACGGACGATGGAACTGCGCGAGCGATTCACCGCGGAACTCAAGACCGCCATGCTGGCGAAGGACGCCCCGCGCGTCGGCACGCTGCGGATGGTGACGGCCAAGCTGAAGGACGCCGACATCGCCACCCGCCCCGGCCCGCCGCTGGACGAGGCCGGCATCGTCGCCATGCTGCGCGGCATGGCCAAGTCCCGCCGCGAATCGGTGGAGATGTACCGCCAGGGCGGCCGGCCCGAGCTGGCCGAGAAGGAAGAAGCGGAGATCGCCGTCATCGAAGCCTTCCTGCCGCGGCAGATGGACGAGGCGGCGATGGGGGCGGCCGTGCGGGACGCGGTGGCCGAGGCGGGCGCCACCACGGTGAAGGACATGGGCAAGGTGATGGCGGCACTCCGCGCGAAGCACGCGGCCAGCCTGGACATGGCGAAGGCCGGGCCGCTGGTGAAGGCGGCGCTGGGGGGCTGATCCCTACTCCACGCGGATGTCGCGGGCGCGGATGACGTCGCGCCACTTCGCGCTCTCGGTGGCGAGGTAGGCCGGGAACTCCCCCGGCGTGCCCCCCACCGGCTCGATCGCCATGCCCAGCAGCCGGTCGCGCAGCTCGGGCGCGCGCAGGCTGTCGGCGACCGTGGCCGACAGCCGCTGGATGATCGCCTCCGGCGTGGCGGCCGGGGCGAACATGGCGAAGTCGCTCGACGCGGTGATGCCGGGCAGGCCTGCCTCGGCCAGGGTCGGCACGTCGGGCGTCTGCGGCAGGCGCCCGTCGCTGGTGAGGGCGAGCGCGCGCAGCTCGCCCGAGCGGACGAAGGGCAGGGCGACCACGGTGTCCACGAAGGACATCTGCACCTCCCCGGTGATGACGGCCTGCATGGCAGGGCCGCCGCCGCGGTAGGGAACGTGCTGGAGCCTGATGCCCGCCGCGCCGGCCAGCATCTCGGGCGCCAGGTGGTTGGCCGAGCCGATGCCGCCGGAGCCGTAGCTGATCGTGTCCGGCGCCGCCCGCGCCGCCGCGATGAGTTCCGCCAGGGTGCGGATGCGCGAGTCGCCCCTGACGCATACGAAGAAGCCGTTGCTGGCCAGCAGGCCGATCGGGGCGAAGTCGCGCTCCTGGTTGTAGGGCAGGTTCGCGTAAAGGTGAGGGTTGATGGCGTAGGTGCTGTTGGGCGTGACGAGCAGCGTGTAGCCGTCCGGCCGGGCGCGCGCCACGCTGCCGCTGCCGACCGCCCCGTTGGCGCTCGCCCGGTTGTCCACCACGAATTGCTGCCCCAGCCGCGCCGAGAGCTGGCCCGCGACGAGGCGCGCGATGATGTCGGTGGAGCCGCCGGCGGCGAAGGGGGCGACGATCGTCGCCGTCCGCGTGGGGTATCCCGGCTGGGCGGCCGCCGGCCGGGCCATCGCCGCGGCGCCCAGCAGGCCGAGGGCCGAGCGGCCGAAATCGCGTCGGAGGAGCGTCATCGCGTCAGGTCCCTGTGCAGCATGGGCGCGCCGGGCGGGCCGGCGCGGAAGGCGCACCATCAGGCGCAAAGGGGCGGCGGCACGGGGCCAAGCCGGCTGGCGCGTGTTCCCATCCCCGATCCACCTGAAGCCGGTGCTTGCCCGCCACCTTGTGGGGCGGCGATGGCGGCGTCAACCGGCGCGTCTTCGCCGGCCCGCGCCGGGCCGGGTCACACGCCCAGCGCCCGCAAATCCACGCAGTCCACCGTCGCGCCCGCCTCCAGCGCGCGCGCGAAGGGCGCGCGCAGCACCAGCGCGTCGGCTCCGGCCAGCACGCGCAGCATGGAGCTGTCCTGCATCGCGGCCGGCGTCACGCCGTCCGGCCCCAGGGTGGCGCGCAGGTGGTCGGCGCGCCTGTCGTTCTCCGGCAACGCCACGGTGCAGCGCGCCTGCATCACGGGCAGCGCGGGCGCCACCTGGCCCCCCAGCCGCGCCAGAACCGGCAGCAGGAACACCACGGCGCAGACCACGGTGGAAACCGGGTTGCCCGGGAAGCCGATCACCGGCAGCCCGTTCCAGTCGCCGAAGACCAGCGGCTTGCCCGGCCGCATGGCGATCTTCCAGAAATCCAGCCGGAAGCCCTCGCGCGCCAGGGCGGCCACGGTCTGGTCGTGGTCGCCCACGCTGGCGCCGCCGGTGGTCAGCAGCAGGTCGGCCCCCCGCGCGCCGCGGGCGATGGCGAGCAGCGCGGCGGGGTCGTCCGGTGCCACGGGCAGGATCGTCGCCTCAGCCCCCGCGGCACGGATCATCGCGGCCAGCGCGAAGCTGTTGGAGGACACGATGCCCCCCGGCGGCAACGGCTCGCCGGGCAGCGCGATCTCATCCCCCGTGGCGAGGATGGCGACGCGCGGGCGGCGATGCGCCTGCACCCAGGGGTGCCCGGCGGCTGCGGCCAGCCCGACATCGCGCGCGGAAAGCCGGCGCCCCGGGGCCAGCAGCGCGTCGCCCACGGCGA
>JALHNW010000034.1 GCA_022843345.1 Rubritepida sp.
AGCGCCGCCGGCCAGGCCTCCACCGGCAGGTTCAGCAGCGCGGCGGCCACCGGCGTGGCGGCGACCAGCGGCACCCCCGTGGTCAGCCAATGCGCCAGCGCCTTGGCGGCCGCCACCTGCGCGGGGTGCAGGCCGGACAGCAGCAGCTGGTCCAGCGTGCCGTCCTCGGCATCCGCGCCGAACAGGCGGTCCAGCGGCAGCAGCGCCGCCAGCAGGGCCGAGGCCAGCAGCGCGCCCGGCGCCAGCCGCGCCAGCAATTCCGGCGACGGCCCGACGCCGAAGGGGAACAGCGCCGCCACCAGCACGAAGAACAGCACGGCGGACAGCGTATCCGCCGGGTGGCGCAGCGCCAGCCGCAATTCGCGCCTTAGCAGGGCGATCACAGCCGCAACTCCCGCGCATCGGGCAGGGGCAGCGGGAGGTGGGTGGCGGCGACCACCATGCCGCCGCGTGCCCGATGCGCCGCCAGCAAGGGCCCCAGCCGTTCGACCGACGCGGCGTCCAGCCCCACCGTCGGCTCGTCCAGCAGCCAGAGTTCCGCCGGCGCCAGCGCCAGCCGGGCCAGCGCCAGCCGCCGCTTCTGGCCCGACGACAGCACCCGCGCCGGCAGGTCGGCCAGGGGCGCCAGGTCCAGCGCGGCCAGCGCCGCCATTGGGTCGCCGCCATGCAGGCGCGCGAAGAATGCCAGGTTGTCGCGGGCGGACAGGCTGGGCTTCAGCGCGTCCTGGTGGCCGAGGTAGCGCAGGCGGCGGGCATGCCCCGGCAGGTCGGCCATGGCATCGGCGCCGTGCCACAGCAGGCGCCCCTCGGCGAGGGGCACCAGCCCGGCCAGGAGGCGCAACAGGGAAGACTTGCCGGCGCCGTTCGCCCCGGTCAGCAGCAGCGCCTCGCCGGGGGCCAACGTGAAGGACAGCCCGGCAAAGACCAAGCGCTCCGCTCGCCAACAGGCCAATTGTTGCGCTTCCAGCAGGCTTGCCTCCATGGACCCTGAGGCTAGGCCATGCTTAAAGGCGCGGCGCAAGAGTGGGGACCACGCAGATGCGCATGATCGGGCAGGATACTCTCAAGGTCGGGCGGCAGCTCTCCGTTGACGGAAAGACCTACGCCTATTTCTCCCTGCCCGAGGCGGCGAAGCAGATCGGCGACCTGTCGCGCCTGCCCTACTCGCTCAAGGTGCTGCTGGAGAACGTGCTGCGCTTCGAGAACGGGCGCTCCTACACCGTGGCCGACGCGAAGGCCGTCGCCGAATGGGTGAACCTCGGCCGTTCCGAGAAGGAAGTGCCGTTCCGCCCCGCCCGCATCCTCATGCAGGACTTCACGGGCGTGCCGGCCGTGGTGGACCTCGCCGCCATGCGCGACGGCATCATCAAGCTGGGCGGCGACCCGGGCAAGGTGAACCCGCTTGTCCCGGTGGACCTGGTCATCGACCACTCGGTGATGGTGGACGTCGCCGGCTCCGCCCAGGCGCTCCAGAAGAACGTCGAGATCGAGTTCGAGCGCAACGGCGAGCGCTACGAGTTCCTGCGCTGGGGCCAGGAGGCGTTCAAGAACTTCCGCGTGGTCCCGCCGGGTGCCGGCATCTGCCACCAGGTGAACCTGGAATACCTGGGCCAGGTGGTCTGGACCTCCGACGAGGACGGCGTGACCTACGCCTACCCCGACAGCTGCTACGGCACCGACAGCCACACGACGATGATCAACGGCCTGGGCGTGCTGGGCTGGGGCGTGGGCGGCATCGAGGCGGAGGCCGCGATGCTGGGCCAGCCCATCGCCATGCTGATCCCCGACGTGATCGGCTTCCGCGTCTCCGGCAAGCTGCGCGAGGGGGTGACGACCACCGACCTGGCGCTGACCGTCACGCAGATGCTCCGCAAGAAGGGCGTGGTGGGCAAGTTCGTCGAGTTCTTCGGTCCCGGCCTGGATTCAATGCCGCTGGCCGACCGCGCCACCATCGCCAACATGGCCCCCGAATACGGCGCCACCTGCGGCTTCTTCCCGGTGGACGAGGTGACGCTGGACTATCTGCGCCTGTCGGGCCGCGAGGAGCACCGCATCAAGCTGGTGCGCGAGTACCACAAGGCCCAGGGCATGTGGCGCGACGCCACGACGCCCGACCCCGTGTTCACCGACACGCTGGAGCTGGACCTCTCGACCGTCGAGCCCTCGCTCGCCGGCCCGAAGCGCCCGCAGGACCGCATCGGCCTGGGCAGCGTCGCCGCCTCCTTCAAGAAGGACCTCGCCTCCGGCGCCATGGGCGTGCCGGGCGAGCAGGCGGAGCTGCGCGTGCCGGTCGAAGGCGCGAACTACGACCTCGGCCATGGCGACGTGGTGATCGCCGCCATCACCTCCTGCACCAACACCTCCAACCCCTACGTGCTCGTCGCGGCCGGCCTCGTCGCCCGCAAGGCGCGCGCCAAGGGGCTGAAGCCCAAGCCCTGGGTGAAGACCTCGCTGGCGCCGGGCTCGCAGGTCGTCACCGACTACCTGGACAGCGCCGGCCTCCAGGCGGACCTGGACGCGCTGGGCTTCCAGACCGTGGGCTACGGCTGCACCACCTGCATCGGCAATTCCGGCCCGCTGCCGGAGCCGATGGTGAACGCCATCGAGGACAACAAGCTCGTCGTCTCGGGCGTGCTGTCGGGCAACCGCAACTTCGAGGGCCGCGTGCACGCCAACGTCCGCGCCAACTACCTGGCCTCGCCGCCGCTGGTGGTGGCCTACGCGCTGGCCGGCTCCGTTAAGCTGGACCTGACGAAGGACGCGATCGGCACCGGCAGCGACGGGCAGCCCGTCATGCTGGCCGACATCTGGCCCTCGCAGCAGGAGGTCGTCTCCATCGTCCACGGCAACGTGACGCCGGAGATGTTCACCTCGCGCTACGGCAACGTCTTCGCCGGCACCTCGCAGTGGCAGGCCATCCAGGTGGACACGGGCAGCGACACCTATCGCTGGAACGGCGGCTCCACCTACGTGCAGAACCCGCCCTACTTCGAGGGCATGACGATGGAGACGCAGCCGCTCGCCTCCATCCGCCACGCGCGCATCCTGGGGCTGCTGGGCGACAACATCACCACCGACCACATCTCGCCGGCCGGCAACATCCGCAAGGTCAGCCCGGCCGGCGAGTACCTGCTGGAGCACCAGGTCCGGCCCTTCGACTTCAACTCCTACGGCGCGCGCCGCGGGAACCATGAAGTGATGATGCGCGGCACCTTCGCCAACATCCGCATCAAGAACGAGATGGTGCCGGGCGTGGAGGGCGGCGTCTCCAAGCACTACCCGTCCGGCGAGGTGGCGCCGATCTACGACGTCGCCATGCGCTACAAGGCCGAGGACGTGCCGCTGGTGGTGTTCGGCGGCAAGGAATACGGCATGGGCTCCTCGCGCGACTGGGCGGCGAAGGGCACCTTCCTGCTGGGCATCAAGGCGGTGATCGCCGAGAGCTTCGAGCGCATCCACCGCTCCAACCTGGTGGGCATGGGCGTGCTGCCGCTCACCTTCCGCGAGGGCGAGTCGCGCCAGACCCTGGGCCTGCGCGGCGACGAGCTGGTGGACATCCTGGGCATCGAGGAGCTGCGGGCGCGGATGGAGCTGGAGCTGGCGATCACGCGGGCCGACGGCACCACGGTCCGCACCGGCGTCACCTGCCGCGTGGATACGGCGGACGAGGTCGAGTACTACCGCAACGGCGGCATCCTTCACTACGTGCTGCGCGGGATGGCGCGGGCGGCGTAGGCCAGGGCGCACCCCGAACCAGGGCGCGGCCTTCGCGGGCCGCGCCCTTTTTCATGCCTGGGCGCCGCCCACGAAAAAGGGGCCCGGAGGCCCCTTCATCAGTCCGGCGAACCCGCCCCGCCAAGGCCGCTCCGATGCCCTGCCGTGGCTTCCGCCACGGCAGGATGAGCAACGCCCGCAAGGCCAGGCCCAAACGGGGTCCCCGCCGCGGTTTTCACGCGCCGCGCAGCGACGCGGGAAAACTGCGGTGGGGGTCAGTCGCGGGTGGCGGCGCCCAGCTCGGCGGTCAGCTCGTCCTCCAGCGTGATCTCCTCCTCGCGGGCGATCTCCTCGCCGCGGGCCTGCTTCTCGGCCTCCTCGGCGGAGCGGGCGACGTTCACGATCACCGGCAGCAGCACCTCGGGGTGCAGCTCGACGCGCACCGTGGTGAGGCCCAGGTTCTTGATCGGCTGCTCCAGCATCACCTGCTGGCGACCGACGTTCAGCCCGGCCGCCTTGCAGCCATCGGCGATGTCGCGCACCGAGACGGAGCCGTACAGGTTGCCGCCCTCGCCGGCGGAGCGGATGAGGACGACCGACAGCCCCTCCATGCGCTCGGCCACGCGCTCGGCCTCCTCGCGCCGCTTGAGGTTCTGCGCCTCGAGCTGCACGCGGTCGGTCTCGAACTTGGCGATGTTGCCCTTGGTGGCGCGGATCGCCTTGCCCTGGGGCAGGAGGAAGTTGCGCGCGTAGCCGGGCTTCACCTTCACCAGCTCGCCCATCTGGCCGAGCTTCTCGACACGCTGCATCAGGATCAGGTCAATCATCGTTCAATCTCGCATCAGGTTGTGGGCGGCGCCGCGCGCCGCCGGATCTGTTCGTAGAGGCCCAGGCCGACCATCAGCGGGGCCATGACTTGCAGGAAGACCAGCATCAGCACCCAGAACCCGGCCAGGATGGCGACCCGGCCGCGCATCCGCGCGTGGACGGCGAGCACGCCGGCCAGGAACAGCGGCACCAGCAGGATCAGCAGCGCCGAGAGCGCCACGGCGCCCCCCACGGCCAGCCAGGCGCCCAGCGCCAGGGCCGGCAGCGGCAGGTACCAGCCGGGCAGGCGGATCTCCTCCGCCCGCGGCAGCTCCCAACCATCCATCCCCCAGCGGCGCAGCAGCGCCTGGGCGAGGAGGCCGTTGCCGACCATCACCAGCGCCAGCCAGAAGCCGGCCGCGGCCGCCTTCACCTGCGCCACCTGGGCCGCCATGCCTTCCGGCAGGTCGAGCCCCATGCGGGCGACACCCATCGCCACCGCCTGCCGCATCTCCTCCTCCAGGTCGGGGACCAGGATGGCGAGCAGCAGCAGCAGGGCGAGCGGCCAGAGCCCCAGCACCGCCAGCGGCACCGACAGCTCCAGCCGCCGCGTCGCGCCCTGGGTGGCGAACCACACTAGGATGGCGGCCGGCAGGCCGAAGGCCGCGACGTGGATGGCGAAGCCCAGCAGCGGGCTGAGCAGCAGCAGGCACAGCGCCGCGAAGGCCGCCGCATAGGCCACGGCCCGCGCCCCGAAGCCCAGCCCCGCCAGCATCAGCGGCAGAGGCGTGGCCCAGAGCAGCACCCCGCCCAGCGGCAGCCCGCGCATACCCCAGAGCATGCACAGGGCCGAGCACGCGCCGGCGGCGGCTGCCGCCAGCGACGCGGGGCTGCCGAACAGCCCGCCCTGTGCCTGCCCGCTCATGGGTGCGGCCCGTCCCCTGTCAGTCGTTGATCACGTAGGGCAGCAGGGCCAGGAAGCGGGCGCGCTTGATGGCCTGGGCCAGCTCGCGCTGCTTCTTGCCGCTGACCGCGGTGATGCGGGCGGGGACGATCTTGCCGCGCTCGCTCAGGAAGCGGCTCAGCAGGCGCACGTCCTTGTAGTCGATCTTCGGCGCGTTCGCCCCGGAGAACGGGCAGGACTTCTTGCGCCGGTAGAAGGGGCGGCGGGCGCCAACGGCCGTGCGGCGGTTGGCGATGTTCGGCTCGGCGGTCTCGCTCATGGTCTCAGACCTCGTCGTTCAGGTTCATGTCCATCTCGTCCCGCGGGCGGGCGCGGAACTCCTCGCGGTCATCCCGCCCGCCGCCGGTGCGGCCGGAGGAGAAGCGGCCGGCGGGTTTGGGCCCGCGGAAGCCGCGCTCGCGGTCGTCGCCGCGCTTGGCGAGGATGGCGGAAGGCTCGTCGGAGATGGATTCGATGCGCACGGTCATCTCGCGCAGCACGTCCTCGTTCAGGCCCAGCTGGCGCTCGACCTCGTGGATCGCGGGCGCGGGCGCCTCGATGCCCAGCAGCATGTAGTGGCCCTTGCGGTTCTTCTTGACCTTGTAGGCCAAGCCCCGCAGGCCCCAGTACTCGCGCTTCTTCACCTCGCCGCCACCCTCGGTGACGACGGTCGCCATCGCGTCGGCGATGGCCTCGACCTGCTGCTGGGTGACGTCGTTGCGCGCGATGAACACGCATTCATAAAGCGGCATGTGATCTCCCTGTGGATGCTCAGCCCCGGCGGCGGTCAGGATGACGGCGCGCGAACGGGCATAGCCGCGGGCGTGCCACGCCGACGGCAGGGTCCGCGGCGTAAAGCACGGCCGGGGGCGGGAGTCCATGGCCCATTTCGCGCCGGCTTCTCGTCCATCTTTACGATCCGTCAATATTTCGCTTCCTCCCCCTTGGCATTTCTGGGAACCTTTCGTCGGGGTGCGCGGCTGCAAAAGGCGGAGCGAAGGCATGGCAATATTCAACGGCACGGCGGGCAACGACGTCCTGACGCCGGCCACCCCTGGCGGGCCGACCGCCGGCGCGGTGGACACCTTCCTCGGCTCCGGCGGCAATGACACGCTCGATGGCGGCGGCACCGCCTTGCAGGACGTTCTGGACTACCGCGGCCTCGCCGGCACCACCGTGGGGGTGCAGGTGCTGGCCCCCCTGGCTGGTTCCGGCACCGCCTACCGCCTGGCCGTCACCAAGTCCGGCGCGGCCCCAGGGGTGGATTCCGTCACCAACGTCGTGCGGATCTTCGGCACGGCGGGCGCCGACAGCTTCACCGCCCTTTCGACCCTCCAGGCCGGCACCGTGCTTCGCTTCAGCGGCGGGCTGGGCAACGATGCCTTCGCCTTCGGCCTCAACGGCTGGTACATGGTGGATTACGGCGACGCGACCGGCGCCGTGACCGTGACCCTCGCCACCGGCGCCGGGGGCACCGCCACCGGTGCGGGCGTGGGGACCGACACGCTGGATTTCGTGAACCGCGTGCGCGGCGGCAACTTCAGCGACGTCATCATCGGCACGTCCAACAACGAGTTCTTCGCGGCCAGCGGCGGGGCCGACACCTTCTCCGGCGGGGCCGGGCGGGACCAGCTCGACCTCGGCTTCTTCGGCGGCAACTGGGCCGTCGCCATCACCGGCATCACGGTTGAGGGCTGGTCGGGCACCGCCACCAAGGCCGGGGGCGCGACGGACCTCTTCACGGGGATCGAGACCCTCGCCGGCGCCCTGGGCACGCCGGCGGATGAGAGCTTCACCAGCACGGTGGCCTCCTCCCTCGGCCAGCCGCGGCTTGTGCTGCGCGGCAATGGCGGCAATGACAGCTACAGCCTGAACGGCAACGCCAACATCACCGTCTCCTACGCCGCGCTGTCCGGCGGCTACGTCATCAACCTCGGGGCGGGCACCGCCACGGGCCCGGGCAAGGCCGACACGCTGCTGGGCGTGCGCTCCGTCGCCACCTCGACGGGGACGGATTTCGTCACCGGCACCACGGTGAACGACATCTTCTTCGGCGGCCGCGGCGGCAACGACGTCTTCGCCGGCGGCGGCGGGGGCGTGGACGAGCTGCGCTACGACCTGCCGGGCGGCGACAGCCCGGGCAACCTTTCCATCACCCGCACCGCGAACGGCCAGGGCACGGTGGCCAAGTCCTCGGGCGGGACCGACAGCTTCTCCGGCATCCTCGGCATCATCGCCGGCGGTGCGGGCAATGACGTGTTCATCCTGTCGGGCGGCTCCTTCGGCCCCGTGGATGGCGCGGGCGGGCGCAACACGCTGAGCTACGCGGGGGCGGCCGGGCCGGTCACCGTCACCTTCGGCGCCACCGCCTATTCCGGCAGCGTGGCGAAGGCCGGTGGCGCCGACACCTTCTCCAACATCGCCAACATCATCGGCACCGCGGCGGGCGACACGCTGCTCGGCAGCACGGACCCCGGGCAGAACCTGCCCTTCGTCATCAACCTGCGCGGCGGCGGCGGGAACGACACGATTGACGGCAAGGGCTCCCTGCTCAACCGCGCCGACTATTCCGACGCCACCTCCGGCGTCACCGCAAACCTCACCCTCGGCACGGCCACGGGCGGCGGGGTGGGCACCGACACGCTGGTGGACCTGCGCCGCCTCATCGGCTCCAGCCATGCCGACACGATCACCGGCAGCTCCGCGAACGACCGCTTTGAGGCGTCGGGCGGCAACGACACCTATTTCGGCGACGGGCTGGGCGCCAACCTCGACTACTCCTCCCTCAGCCTCACGGGCATCACCGTCACCGCGCTCGCGCCCGATGCCGGGCTGTTCGGTTACGCGAACGCGATGGTGGCGAAGCCCGGCGCGCTGGGCACCGACGCGCTGAACGCGCTGAACGGCATCTGGGGCACCACGGGCGACGACACCTACACCGGCTTCGACGCCGCGGTGCTGTATTCCTGGAACACCCTCACCATGCGCGGCGGCGCGGGCGATGACAGCTACGAGGGCTTCGGCAGCACCCTCAACCGCGTGGACTACAGCGGCCTGAACGCGGCCGTGGTGGTGGACCTCCTCCTCGGCACCGCGGACAAGGGCGCGAACGGCACCGACACGCTGTCGGACATCCGCAGCATCCGCGGCACCAGCTTCGACGACACGCTCCTCGGCTCGGACGCGAATGACGTCTTCACCATCGGCCCGGCCGGCACGCATGTCCTGGACGGGCGGGGCGGAACCGACGCCTACTTCTACACGGGCGCCAACGCCATCGTCGCCGACCTCGGCCTGGGCTTCGTGAACAAGGGCGGCGGGGTGATCGACAGCCTCACCTCCATCGAGAACATCGTCGGCGGCGCCGGGAGCGACACGCTGATCGGCACCGCCGGGGACAACGTCCTCACCGGCGAGGCGGGCAGCAACACACTGGTCGGCGGGCTGGGCGAGGACTGGGCGAGCTTCCGCAGCTTCTTCGGCACGACGCCCACGGCCGGCGGCTCCATCGACCTGCGCACCGGCACCGCGCTGAACCCCTATGGCGGCACGGACACACTGTTCACCATCGAGCACGCCTCCGGCGGCCAGTTCGACGACGTGCTCACCGGCCTGGTGCGCGCCGACGGGCTGCGCTCCTTCCTGCGCGGCGGCGGCGGCAACGACACGCTGCGCGCGCTCGACGCGGGCGGCGGCGTGCGGACCGACACCACCATCACCGCCGACTACCTCGACGCGGTCAGCCGTGTGGTGGTGGACCTCGCCGCGGGGCTGGCCACCGATGACGGCTTCTTCGGCGGGCAGGACACGCTGGTAGGCATCCGCTCCGTGCGCGGCTCCCGCTTCGACGACGTGCTCGGCGGCTCGGCCGGGAATGACGCGCTCGACGGCGGCGAGGGCGCCGACACCCTGTCCGGCGGCGACGGCGCGGATACCCTGCTGGGTGGCGTGGGCGACGACACCCTGCTGGGCGGCACGGGCGCCGACCTGCTGGCCTCCGAGGGCGGCGCCGACCGCATGGAAGGCGGCACGGGCGACGACGTGTATTTCGTCGCGGAAGCGGGGGCCGCCATCGTCGAACTGGCCGGCGGCGGCTTCGACACCGCCTTCGTGGCCTTCGACGACTGGGCCATCGTGGCCGAGGTGGAGCAGGCGGCGCTGTACGGCACCGCCACGCGCCTGCTCGGCGGCGCAGGCGCGGACCGGCTGCTGGCGAACGCCGCCGCCGCCTCCACCCTCCAGGGGCTGGGGGGCGACGACATCCTCTTCGGCACCGCGCTGGGCGAGACGCTGGAGGGCGGCGGCGGGGCGGACACCCTGCTGGGCCTGGGCGGCGCGGATGTGATGGCCGGCGGCACCGGCGACGACCTGTACGTGGCGATGGGCGCCGCGACGCTGGTGGAGGCGGCCGGCGAAGGGCGCGACGTGGCCGTCTTCGGCGCCGGCACCGGGCTGACGCTGGTCGCCGGGGTGGAGATCGGCCTGCTGTCCGGCACGGCGCGCGAGCTGACGCTCCAGGGCAGCGGCCAGGTGGCGGCGAGCTACGCCGATGGCAGCGCCACCCTCGCCGGCGGCGCGGGCAAGGACACCCTGTTCGGCAGCGCCCTGCACGGGGACACGCTGCTGGGCAATGACGGGGACGACACGCTGGACGGGCTGGGCGGCATCTCCGGCGACCGGCTGGAGGGCGGCGGCGGGGACGACCTCTACGTCGTCAACGCCGCGCTGGACGTGGTGGTGGAGGCGGCGGGCGGCGGCGAGAAGGACGTCGCCTTCGTCCGGGCCGGAAGCTGGGCGGTGGGCGCGGAGGTCGAGATCGCGGTGCTGCTCGACGCCGGGCGCGTGCTGCTGGGCGGGGACGGGGTGCAGACCCTGGTGGCGAACGCCGCCATCGCATCCACCCTGTCCGGCGGCGCGGGGGACGACGTGCTGTTCGGCAACGCCCAGGTGCAGCAGTTCGTGGGCGGCACGGGGAATGACTGGATGATCGCCGATGGCGGCGCGGACCACGTGATCATCAACGGCCCGGGCTGGGGCGACGACGTGGTGTTCGACGGCAACGCCGACCTGGTGCTGGACTTCCGCGGCTCCGGCATCGCCGGGCTGGGCAGCTTCACCGCCGTCGCCGAGGGGTTCGGCGGGGTGGTCTTCGAGGCGGGGGCGGACTCGCTCGCCATCTTCGGCATGACGCGCGCGCAGGCCGAGGCGGCGATGATCTTCTGACGCCGCTCAGCGCGCCCCGCGGGCAATCCCCAGCACCGCGTGGCGCGCGATGGTCTCGGCCGGCAGGGCGGTGG
>JALHNW010000035.1 GCA_022843345.1 Rubritepida sp.
CCGCCTCCGCCGCATCGGCCGCATCGGCCCGCGCCTGCGCGTCCCGTTCCGCCGCCAGCGCCCGTGCCGCGGCCTCAGCCGCGCGCTTGCGATCCGCCGCGATGGCCGATCGGCAGGCGGCGTCCACCGCCTCAGCCTCAGCCTTCGCCGCTTCGACGCGGCCGGCCAGGGCGGCGAGGCTCGCCTCCGCCGCGTGCGCCGTGCCCAGCACGGCCTCCAGGCGGTCCAGCGCCTTGCGCTGCGCCACCATGGGCCGCAGGGCGTCCAGCGCTTCCGCGATGCTCATCTCCGCCATGGTCAGCCCCTCGCCAGCATGATCACGGTCAAGGCCGTGGTGCCGTCTCCGCCCACCACGCGGGGGCGGATGTAGCGCGTCACCTCCTGCACCTGCTCGATCCGCGCCGCCGTCAGCGAAACGGCCACGCCCTGCGGGTCGGTCAGCGTCTGCCAGTTGCCCGTCGCCGGGTCGTTGGTGCCCTCGATCAGCAGGGTCGCGCCGGCGCCGAAGACGCCCCAGACCTGCATGGACCGATCCGCGAAGTCCGTGCGCTCGAAGGCCGCACCGTCGTCGTCCTGCCGGAGCACCGCCCAAGTCACGGACATGGTGCGCTCCGTGATGCGTGCGGCCTGGAATGCCACCGTCGCCATGATCAGCCTCCCGTTGGATGCAGCGGCACGCCCAGGCGGCCGAAGATGTAGAGCGCCACCGCCCGCTTGCCCTCGCGGAACGCGGAGCCGTGCGGATCGCCCGGCACGTGCGTCGTCTCGCCGACGTGGCAGACCCGGGCGAGGTCCTGGAGCACGGCCTGCGCGTTGCGCTCGCCGGGCTGGAGCACGGCCTGCCACGCCACGGTCACGTCGTCGCCCGTCATGCCTGCATGCCCATCGTCTCGGCGGCCTTGGCCACGCCCGGCGCCACCTTGGCCATCTCCATCATCTGCGCCTGCTGCTGCTGCTCGGCCGCCTGCGCCTGCGCGGCCGCGGCTTCCTCCTCGACCACGCGCGGGTCGCGGAGCAGCTTGGCCGGCACGCCGTGCCCGCGGGCGATGGCGCGCACCACCTGGTCCCAGTCGAAGTTGCGCACCACGTCCGGCCTGATCTGCGCGATCGGCACCACCGCCTCCACGGTCCGCAGCACCGCCTGCGCCTCGCTGGCCTTCTGCGCGCGCGCCAGCGGCGAGACGTACTCCGCCTGCACCACCGGGTTGCGCGCCAGGGCGGGCGGCAGGGGAGGCAGCAGGTTCCCGCGCCACATCACGTTGAACACGCGCCCGATCAGCGGATCCAGGAACTCCGCCTGGATGCGGCCCAGGTGCGGGCCCATGAGGCGAAGCTGCTCCTCCTGCCGCGCCAGCACCTCGGTCGCCGTGGCGTTGGGGCGCTGCACCATCATCAGCAGGGAGGCGTAGAAGGCCTCGCGCACGGCCATGCGCTTCTGCTCCAGCATGGCGTCGGTCAGGGCGAAGTTGCCCGTGCTGTCCAGCGTGCGCAGCAGCGGCCGGCCCTCGGCATCCACGGCGCCGTAGGTGATGCCGCCCGGGGTGAGGCGCACCGGGAACATGGCGTTCTCGTCGGCCGCCAGGATCGGCGGATCGGCCGCCTTCTGCGAGGCGATGAGGAACGTCTTGCTCATGACGTTGAGCGTCTTGATGTCGGACAGGGCGAGCTGCGCCGGGCTCTCGCCATAGACGCCGCGCGTGGCGGTGGACCAGCGCGGCACCATGTAGGGGAACTCGTCAAAGCCGCCGACCTGCACCAGCTCGCCGCTGTCCACGCAGACATGCACGGAGGCGAAGGCCTTGCCGCGCCCGTCCAGTCGGCCGGGCTCGCGCTCCTTGTTGGGGTAGACGGCGTGCAGGAAGCAGAGCTTGGCGTCGGGCGTGCGATCCATCATGTCGCGCGCGCGCTTCGGGGCCTTGTCGCCCCAGCGCTGCACCGCTTGGCGCGCCGAGAGGTGGAAGCGGCGGAACACGCTGTCCACCCGCTCCTGCTCATCCTCCGCGATGACGCATTCGGTGAGCGCGCGCACGGAGAAGCGCAGCCGCCCGGGCTCCGCCTCGTCCACGAACATCAGGGCCGTGCCGAAGCACGCGAGCTGGCTGTAGAGGTCCAGCGCACGCGAGTAGAACACCTGCCCGTTGGCGCTGAACTGGTTGAGCATGCGCTGTTGGACGTCGTCCATCCAGGCGCGGGCCTCGTGGTCCTCGTTGATCGCCTCGTCCGGGTGCGCGAGGCTGAACCACGTGTTGGCGCTGTTGGTGACCATGCCCCACAGGCCGGCGGCGAGGTTGTCGAGCGCGAGGCCGGGGGTGGCGTCGAACACCTCCAGCCCGCGCCGCTCGCCGGGCATGCGCTGCACGGTGAAGTCGGCCTGCATCGGCTTCACGAACTCGGCGATCTGCTGCCACTGGTGCTCCCAGTTGGAGCGATCGGCCTTGAGCGCGTCGTGGCGCTGGATCAGGGTCTTGGCGAGGGCGTCCATGCGTCAGCCCAGCAGCGCGCGGGCGGCGGGTGCGGCGAGCATGCCGCTGTCACCTGTCACGCCCTGCCCGGAGGTGAGCACGGTGGAGGCCCGGCCGCGCGCCTTGACGTTGCGCGCCCTCTCGGCTTCGGCGGCGGCGTCGGCATCGGCGGTGGACGGGGCCTGGACGGACCGGGCCTGCGCTGCGGCCAAGGCGGCATCGGCGCGGGCCTGCGCCTGGCGCGTGGTTTCCAGGGCGGCGTTCATCCGCGCGGCAGCCTCGGCATTGGCGCGCTCGGTTTCTGCCGCGATCTTGGTCTGCCGATCGGCGGTGCTGTCGCCCGTCAGGGCGGCTCCAATGGTGGTGCCGGGGCTGGATGGCTTGCACATCAGGCGGGCACCACGTAGGCCCAGGCCTCGTAGTCCTGCCGGTCGCGCCCCAGAGCGCGCATCACGCCCTCGCGCACGAAGCCGATGCCGGCGAGGAAGCGCGCGGCGTCGGGATGGAGACAGGCGGCGACCACCTGCGCACGGTGCGCGCCGCGGCCGATCATGTCGGCACGCATCGGACCCCGGGCGTAGCGGAACACGGCGCGAGCCACCTGGGGCCACGCATCGGTGGCGACCATCCAGGCCGTCCAGGCGCCGGGGTGACATTCGGCGGCGCCGATGGCGGCGGCCGGGATGCCGTCGTGCAGGAACACGCGCCCGACCGGCGAGAGCGCGAGGCCTTGCGCCAGGCCATGCGTCGTGGTGCCGTCCGGGCAGACGGGCCAGACCTCCGCCGCGTCGCACGGGCGGAGATTGGCGAGGACGTAGCCGACCGTCGCCGGATGCAGGGGCAGCGCCATGGGGGGACGTGTAGCCCTCACGCCGTCGCTTCGCCCGTTTCGCGGCATTGCTTACGCGCCCGCCATGCCGCCACGTGCCGCCGCGCCAGCTCGCGCGCGCGCTCGCCGTTCAGCGCCCGCCAGTAGGCCGTCACATGCGTCGGCAGCCCGGCCGCCGCCAGGTCGCGCTGGATCAGCTTCCACGCCTCGCCCTTGGCGCGCCGCATCTGCACATGCGCCAGCACTCCCGCCGGCACCCTCGTTCGCACCATCCCCCACTCTCCCCCGCTACCAGTCCAGCACGCGATACTCGTTCGGCGCCCCGCGCCGCTTCTGCGCCTGCCGGGCGTCCGGCAGGTCGCGCAGGTTCATCGCCAGCGTCCGCATGGCGTCGGCACCGTGCGAGGCCCAGTCGTGCAGGGGCTGCGCGCGCCAGGTGCCCGCCTGGTCGTTCCACTGGCGCTTGTAGGACCACAGGGCCTTGATGCCGGCGGCGCAGCGCAGCGCGTCGAAGCGGCAGCGCGGCAGCAGCATGCGGACCGCGTTGATGCCGTCCGCCACCGGGGCCTGCCGCGCCACCCGGACCGGCGCCACGCCCAGCGAGCGCAGCACGTCCGCCCGGGTGCGCGCGTCGTTCCAGGATCGCTGCTCGGCGTCGTGCGGCAGGATGTGCTCGGCGTAGGTGTAGGGCTTGGCCTTTACCACCTGCGCGTAGTGGTCCGCCCCCTCGCCGCTGGCCTCGTAGTAGTCCACCACGTGCCAGCCGCCGTGCAGCGGCTGCGCGAACCAGATGGCGGTGGCGTCGTCCACGCCCAGATCCCAGGCGGTGACGACGGGCAGGCGCGGGTCATGCGGCAGGGCGCAGAGGCGGCCCTCCTTCTCGGCGGCCATCATCTGCTTGCCGTAGTAGGCGCCGGAGTTCGGCTGCTCCCAGGAGCATTCGAGCTCCTGCGCGAATTCCTCCGCCGTCATCTCGGCGCGCATGCGGGCGATGGCCTCGCCGGACAGGACGCCGGTGGCCTGCCAGGGCAGCAGGTAGCGCGAGTGGCCGGGCTCGGTGCCGGCGCGGTCGTAGGCGGCCTTGAGGCGGCCGTTGCCCTTGGGCGTGCCGACGCGCAGCCGGGTGCCGGCGTAGTCGGCCAGCATGGGCTCGATCACGGTGTCGAGGCTGTCCCCCGAGACGTCGTCCGCCTCGTCCTCGATCAGCTCGTCCGCATAGCCGCCGCGCCACGTCTCCGGGCGGTCCATGCCGCCGGTCTGGTAGACCCCGCCGCCGGGCAGGACCACGCGCCGATCGGCCTTGGCGACCACGGCGCCCGGGATGGCGCTGGCGGCGGCGTCGAGCCGGTCCCACAGGCCGGTGCGGTCCCACTGCACAGCGAAGGGCAGGACGTGGATGATGCGGATCGGCGCCATGGCGAGGTTGCGGCGATCGGCGGGCATGTGCAGGCGGCGCCAGGTGGCGGCCTTGCGCAGCCCGCGCCACAGCACGGCCTCGGACTTGCCGGCGCGGCGGTGCACCACGGCGACGATGCGCGCGGAGGCGTCGTCCAGTAGCGGGCGCTGCCAGGCGCGCGGCGTGAATGGGAGCGGCACCTGCATCAGGTCGAGCCGTCGCCCCAGGTCAGCACCAGGCGGGCGGACTGCTTGCCGTCGTCATCCGGCTCGCCCACCGTGGGCTTGCCGAAGCCGCGGTCGAGCAGGTCCGACCACGCGGCGCGGCGGACGGTGGCCGGCACGTCCGGGTCGATGGCCAGCTCGTGCAGGCCGCGCACGGCGTCGTCGCCCAGCGCCTGCGCCATCTCGCGGATGCGCTTGGACACCGCGGGGCGGCCACCGCCGCGGTTGCCGGGGCCGAAGCGCCCCGTCTCGGGGTCGCGCCCCGCCGTATCTGGCCGAATGACGGCATCGTCAGGCATCCCCCACTCTCCCCCGTGTCAGCGGCGCATGGACGCGCGCGCGAGTTCCTGGGCACCGCCAGCGGCTTTTCCCCCGCCCCGGCACCCCTCAGCCACCCGGCCCGTGCGAGCGGCCTGTGCGGGCTCTGGTGCGGGCGGGCGCTGAAATGATGTCCGCGCATGAAATCCCAGGAAGAATGCCACTACCTCCCCACACAAAGACACAACCTCTCTCTAACTTATTGATATTATTAGTTGTGTCAGTTGTGTCAGTTTTGGCGGGGGTGTCCCTCTCCTGGATATTCCCCCTCTGGGTATTCGTGCGCGCACGTACCCGCGCCAAAACCGCCAAAACTAGGTTTTCCGCGGGTTTGCGCGCGACGAAACCGCTTGCCGCAACCAGTTCCGTCATTCGTCGTCCCCGGCGAGGCTGTAGATCGTGGTGGGGCGTCCGCCCTTCGCGCCGGGTGTGCTGGCGGTAGCAACGATCATGCCTGCCGTCACCAGCGTGCGCAGCAATTCGGCGCGGTCGCGCTCGCCCAGCCGGAAGCGGCGGATGATTTCACGTTCGGTGCAGGGGCCGTGCTTGCGGATGACCTCCATCATGCGGTTCACCCGGCGCTCGTAATCGCTGTCCGCCACGTGGTGCTTCGCCTCCCGCAGCAGGGTGTCGATGCAGTGCTGCGCCAGGGCCCGGCCCCATGCCACGTCCCCGGCATCGATCACCGGGGCGGCCGGCGTGCGGCAGACGGCGCGCAGCAGGGCGAGTTTCATGGCATTCTCGGCCAGCCGGCCAGCGATGGCGGTCACGTAGGTGCCTTCCGCCTTGCGTTGCTGCGCGAGCTGGTCCTGGCGCATGGCGCGGCGGGCGGAGGTAGCCTCCGGCGTCTCCGGCACGGTGTAGGGCTGGGGTTCGGCCCCGGCCATCATCACCCCGGCCAGGTTGCCGCCATGGTCCGGCACACCGTCGGCGATGGCCTGGAGCGCGGCGAGCAGCTCGGGCGCCGGATCGCCAATCCCCGGCTCGCGTTCGTCGGGGTAGGAGCATGGCGAGACGAAGATCAGCAGCCGCGCCATCAGGCCGTCATGCATGGACGCGCCGGCGACGGCGTTCCAGAACTGGCCCGGGGTGGAAGTGCCGTAGAGGCAGGCGTGCGGCTGATGGATGTCCTCGCGCGGGCGGCCTGCCTTGGACTGGTCGGCGTACTCGATGCCTTGCCAGGGAAGGTTCGCGGAGGAGTACAGTTCCTTGAGCATGGCGGCGATCTGGCGGCGGTGGGTGGAAGCCTTCTCGCCCAGCACGTCGCCCAGCCAATCCCCGAACTCGTCAATCTGGAATAGCATGGCGGGATGGCGAAGGAGCGCGGTGCGCAGCGCGGAGCCAGACGCCACATCGCTGCCGCCCAGGTAGCGCTCCAGCCCGGCGGCGAACAAGGCGCGCTTGATCTGCTTGCGGGCATGGTCTTTTCCCGCGCCGCTGTCGGCAATGCCGATGGCGTAGAGGTTGGTCCGCAGGTCGGTGGTGGTGCGGTAGCGGCGCCCAGCCAGCGCTCCCAGCATGGTGATGCCCGCGGCGAGCGCGAGAAAGGGCTGGGGGCTGATGGCGGTGGCGTCGCAGTGCTCTACGAAGAGGCGCAGCGCGCCGGGCACGTCCAGCAGAGCGGGCGCCACGGGAAGGACGGGGGGTGCAACGGGTGCCTTGGCGCGCGCTGCGAGCTTGGCCAGGAACGGCGCGGCGGGGTGTTCCTCGACCGGCTCGGGCACGCGGTCGGGCACATGGCGCGGCCGGCCCATGCCGTCGCTGAACGCGTTGCGCAGCGTCTTGAGCGCCGCCGGGTAGTCCTTGCACAGGTGCCTGATGTCGCCCAGCGCGGCCGAAAGGCCGGCGTAGGCGGTGCCCTGCTCCAGCTCTCCCGCAGTCACCAGCCCGCCGATGCTGAACGCCGCCTTGTTCAGGGTGGCGTGCTTGGCGCCCTGCCCGGCGGTGCGGATGGCGTGGCATTCCTCGTCCAGCGCCGCCAGCCCGTAGGCCGTGCCGCCATGATGGGAGGTGCGCGGCGCCGGCGTGGCGGGCGGGGCAGGCTGCGCGGGCTCGACCGCGGGCAGCAGGGCGGAAAGCAGCCAATCCGGGATGGGCGCGAGGGGGGCGTCGTCGGCGATGGCGTAGCCCGGCGAGGGCGGCACGATCACGTATCCGCCATCCCCGCGCACGTCGATGCCGGGCGCGATCTTGGAGGCGGAGTTGCGGACTTTCTCACCCGGCCACAGGAAGCACAGGTGCAAGCCGCCGGAGCGCGTCTTGACCGTGCGGGTCTGCACCATGCGCGCGGTGTTGGCGTCGAGCCATGCCGCGCCCTGGGCGCCGTCCTTCACGTCCACGTCCACGACCACCACGCCCGAAGCCTCGCCGGTGGGCATGCCGATCATGGTGGCGGCGGGGTCGGCGAACATGCGGCGGATGATGGCAGGGTCGGCGGATGCGTCCTTGAAGCCGTGGCGGGTGAGCGGCTTCTTGTCGGCGTCGCAGGGGAAGACCGGCACGCGCAGCGCGATGGCTGCATCGGCCAGGCCCGGAGCGCCACGGCGCGCGATGTAGTCGTGGAAGCCAGGCATCATGGCGCCCGCACCTTGGCGGCACCCTGCGTGGCGAGGGCCTGCATGTCCATCAGCGCATCCACGTAGCCGCCGCAGACCGTCTCGATGAACGTCTGCCACTGGTCGGGCGTCCAGGTGGCGAAGTCGGTGGCGCCGATGCTTTCCACGTACTCGCCGCCGCGCTGGCCGGCGATGCTCATGGCGGCGATTTCCGCCGGGTTCGGATCGGTCAATGCGTGTCCCCCGTGATGGCTGACGCGCGTTCCAGGGAACGCGGCGGTGGTGGCGGCGACGATGGGATGGTCGTGCGTGCTCATGCGAAGCGGCTCGCCACGATTTCGGTGTACTGACCCACGGGCCTGATGCAGATGGCCGTGGGGGCGCGCAGCGTGCAGGACTGCGCCAGCCCATCGGCGGCGGTGACGGGGGGCGGCACGTCGCTGCGCCGCGCCCACCACTTCGCCGCCTTCTCGCGGGCATAGCCCGGATGCTGGAGGCACACCCATTCGGAGTAGGTGGCGATGCCGCAGCGATAGGTGACCCGCAGCGACGGCGGCTTGCCCGGCTTGGAATGGATGGCGTAGCTGACGCCTTCGACATCGATCCATTCCGGCCGGAGCTGCGATGACAGCAGCGCGTCGGTGGCGGCGACCTTGCCGATCTTGATCTCGGGCGGCGGGAACTCGTGCCCGCACTGGATGCAGGTGCGGCGCGAGGCGTGGTTGATGGTCTGGCAGTCCGGGCAGGTCTTGACCGGTGCCTCGCCGGGTTCCTCGCCTTTCTCCTTGCGCCGGCCGTCCACCGTGTCCACCGGCCCATGGCGGGCGGTGTTGCCGGCGAAGTCCAGCACGATGCAGTCCTCCTTCCCCGGCGCCAAGCGGGTGCCGCGTCCAACCATCTGCACGTAGAGGCCCACGCTCTTGGTGGGGCGCAGCAGGGCGATCAGGTCGGTGCCCGGCGCGTCGAAGCCGGTGGTGAGCACGTTGGCGTTGGTCAGGCAGCGGATGCGCCCGGCCTTGAAGGCGGCGAGGAACTGATCGCGCTCGGCGGGGTTGGTGTCCCCCGTGACGGTTTCGGCGGTGATGCCGTGGCGGCGGATGGCGTCGCGCACGTGGCGGGCGTGGCCCACGCCGGAGCAGAACACCAGCCATGAGCCGCGCTCGGCGCCGTGTTGCACGATCTCTCCCACGGCGGCTTCGGTGATGTGGTCCTGGTCCACCGCCGCTTCGAGCTGGCCGGCGATGAACTCCCCGCCGCGGGTGCCCACGCCCGCCACGTCGAGCTGCGTGGCGGTGTGCTTGGGCACCACGGGGCAGAGGTATCCCTGCTCCACCATGTCGAGCATGGGGAGCTGGAAGGCGATGTCGGTGAAGATGCGGTCCTTGCCCTCATGGAGCAGGCCACTGTCCATGCGGTAGGGCGTGGCGGTGAAGCCCACCACCTTCACCGCGCCGCCGTTGATGCGCTGGAGGTCGGCCAGGAAGGCGCGGTACATGCTGCCATCCGTGCGGCTGATGAGGTGCGCCTCGTCCACGATCACCAGGTCGCACCGCTGCACCTGCCCCGCGCGCTTGTGGATGGACTGGATGCCGGCGAAGAGGATCTGCGAATGCAGGTCACGGCGCGAAAGGCCGGCCGAGTAGATGCCGGCCGGCGCTTCGGGCCAGGTGCGCAGCAGGGCCATGAAGTTCTGCTGGATCAGCTCCTTCACGTGGGTGAGCATGAGGATGCGCGTCTCGGGATAGGCGCAGACGGCATCCCGCACGAAGCCAGCGATCACCACGCTCTTGCCGGTGCCCGTTGGCATGACGATCAGCGGGTTGCCGGTGCTGGCGCCGAAGTAGTCGTACAGCGCGTCGATGGCGTTCCGCTGGTAGGGGCGCAGCTCCATCATGCCGGCACCCCGTCGCGCCATTCCGTGCCGTCGGGCAGGCGGTAGGACACCCAATCCTCGCCGGCATCCTCCTGCTCGCCCTGCACCAGGGCGGGGATGAAGAGGTGAGCGGCGCAGCCTTCGCCTTGCTGGCGACGGGACAGGGCGTGGAGGTGACGCTGGCAGGACCACCCGCCGTACGCGGCCGGGGAGGCGTGCAGGCAGGACCGGCAATGCCGCTCGGGGCGAGCGCCGCCGTGGCAGGCCTCGGCATGGTCGCAGAAGCGGCATTGCCACCATGCCGGATCGGCGCTGATGCGCTCAGGGGGCGAGGGAGCGGCGATGATGCGCTCGGCCCTGGCCAGCAGGCGCATGCCGACCTCGGGATCGCGGCGCACCCGCTCGCCGTGCAGCTCGTCCGTGTCCTTGTTGACGGCGAGGTAGAAGGCGCGGGGGATGTCGGCGAGGTGCATGTACACCTGCATCTGCGCGAAGTGCTGCGGCTTGGATGCTTCCACGCCTTGCGATTTGAGCGCGGCGAAGGACTTGGCGGAATGCGTCTTGAACTCGCAGACGTGCCACGCCTTGGGCGCCTCGGGAAAGCCGATGGCCACGGCGTCCATGGAGCCGCCGAAGTGGCCCGAAGCGTCGCGCACGTTCCACTGACGCCCGGTGGCGGGGTCCACGTCCATGACGGTGACGCCGACGCGCCGGAGGTCTGCCACGAAACGCGCCTCGGCCAGGTTGCCGGTGTCGAACAGGCGCAGCAGGCGGCCGGTGTGGCGGGCACGGGTGGCCCAGCGCCAGGAATACCAGATGGCACGCGGGCACTCGCCGCCGATCAGGGAGGCGCCCAGGTGGTCGCGGAAGCCCGTCTCGGCCGCGGCTTCGTAGGCCGCGTAGATCGCGGCGACGGTCGCAGTGACGGGCTGGGGCAGCGGTGCCATGGTGGCGGGGTTCTGTCCTGTTGGATGGGGCGGATGGCCCCGCGCGTCTGGCCTGGAAAACGAGGCGCGCGGGGCCGGCTGGCTCAGGCGGTGCGCTTCCACGGCATGGAGGACGGCCGCGCGGCCGGGGCCGCCT
>JALHNW010000036.1 GCA_022843345.1 Rubritepida sp.
TCGGTCAGCGAGCGGCGGGCCTGGATGTCCGGGCGCTCGGGCACCGGGGGCACGCTGGCAAGGTTGGGGTGCGGCCGATCCATGCCCGGCGGCAGCAGGCGCCGGTCGGCCGAGGCGCCGCTGGCGTCGCGCAGGAAGCGCGTGGGGTCGGGCAGGGAGGCGGCGGAGCAGCCGGCGAGCAGCAGAGCGAGCGGGATCGCTTGCAGCGCGGTGGCGCGGCGCCTAGGTTGGGTGCGAGGATTCCTGCGGTTCGGGGCATTCATGCGGCGGTCCGGCTTCCTGGCTTCCGCCTTCCCATAGCGCCCCGGGGCCGCGCGCCAAAGCCGGAAAGGGCGGACGTTGAGCCAGAACACGGATGGACCCGACATGAAGCTGCCCGACCCGGCGCTGGTGACGCGCACGATGGCGGAGGTGGCGGAGCGCGGGCAGCGCATCGTCGCCGACTTCCTCAAGCGCCAGGGCGAGGGCTCGCCCTCCGCCGACCCGCTGAACATCGGCTCCGCCTTCATGGAGATGACGACCCGGCTGATGTCCAACCCGGCTGGCCTGGTGCAGGCGCAGATCGGCTTCTGGCAGGACTACCTGACGCTGTGGTCCAACACCGCGCGCCGCATGATGGGCGACACCGTCGGCCCGGTGATCGACGAGCCGAAGGGCGACCGCCGATTCAAGGACGAGGCGTGGCGCGAGAACGAGGTGTTCGACTTCATCCGCCAGTCCTACCTGCTCTCGGCGCGCTATTTCACCACCACGGTGAACGCCGCCGAGGGGTTGGACCCCAAGACGGCGCAGAAGGTGGATTTCTACACGCGCCAGTTCGTGGACGCGATGAGCCCGGCCAACTTCGTGATGACCAACCCCGAGGTGCTGCGCCGCACCGCCGAGACGGGCGGGACCAACCTGCTGAAGGGCCTGTCCAACCTGCTGGGCGACCTGGAGCGCGGCAAGGGCAAGCTGCGCATCCGCATGACGGACGACAGCAAGTTCAAGGTGGGCGAGAACATCGCCGTCACGCCGGGCAAGGTGGTGTTCGAGACGCCGCTGATGCAGCTGATCCAGTACAGCCCGGCGACGGAGACGGTGCTCAAGCGCCCGCTCGTGATCTTCCCGCCATGGATCAACAAGTTCTACATCCTGGACCTGCGGCCCAAGAACTCGTTCATCCGCTGGGCGGTGGAGCAGGGGCACACGGTCTTCGTCGCATCCTGGGTCAACCCCGACGAGGCGTTGGCGGAGAAGGGCTTCGACGACTACATGACCGAGGGCGTCCTGGCCGCGCTCGACGCCATCGAGAAGGCGACGGGCGAGAAGCAGGTCAACGCCATCGGCTACTGCCTGGGCGGCACGCTGCTGGCGACCACGCTGGCCCACATGGCCGTCCGCAAGGACAACCGCATCAAGTCCGCCACCTACTTCGTCACCATGACGGACTTCGAGGAGGCGGGCGAACTCGGCGTGTTCATCGACGAGGAGCAGCTGAAGGCGCTGGAGGAGCGCATGAACAAGCGCGGCTTCCTCGACGGCCGCGAGATGGCGACGACCTTCAACATGCTCCGCGCCAACGACCTCATCTGGTCCTTCGTGGTGAACAACTACCTGCTGGGCCAGGACCCCTTCCCGTTCGACCTGCTGTACTGGAACGACGACAGCACGCGCATGCCGGCGAGGATGCACAGCTTCTACCTGCGGCGGATGTACCAGCAGAACGACCTCGTTAAGCCCGGCGCGATCGAGCTGCTCGGCACTCCGATCGACCTGCGCAAGGTCAAGGTGCCGACCTACATGATCTCGACGCGCGAGGACCACATCGCGCCGTGGAAGAGCACCTACCGCGGCACGCAGGTGTTCGGCGGGCCGGTGCGCTTCGTGCTCGCCGCCTCCGGGCACATCGCGGGCGTGGTCAACCCGCCCGACTCGGGCAAGTATTCGCATTGGGTGAACGAGGCGCTGCCCCCCGCCCCCGACGACTGGTTCGGCGGCGCGACCGAGATGGCCGGCTCCTGGTGGCCGGACTGGCAGCGCTGGGTGACGGCGCTGGAGAACACGCGGGTGCCGGCCCGGGTGCCGGGCGACCGCGCGCTGCCGGTGATCGAGGACGCGCCCGGCCGCTACGTGCGCGTCATGGTGTCGGACTGAGCCGGCCAACCCGCCTTGCGTGCCGGGCGTTCGCACGCATGATGGCGCCACCTGCCACCAGATCTCGGAGGAATGACTTCATGCGGGCTTGGGTTCTCGTCGCGGCGTTGCTGGCCGCCCCATTCGGCCAGGCGATGGCGCAGGACGCCGATGCGGGGCAGCGCGTCTTCAACCAGTGCCGCGCCTGCCACACGATCAACGCGGGCGGGCGCAACGGCGTGGGCCCCAACCTGCACGGCGTCTGGGGCCGCGAGGCCGCGAAGGTCGAGGGCTTCCGCTACTCCGCCCCGATGCGCGAGCGCGCGGGCAACGGCCTGAAGTGGGACGAGGCGACGCTGCGCGCCTACCTCGCCGACCCCAAGGCGGTGGTGCCGGGCGGCTCCATGGCCTATCCCGGCCTGCGGAACGAGCAGCAGCTGAACGACCTCATGGCCTACCTCCAGCGCGCCTCCACGGCGCAGTAGCGCCGCGCCGCCGGGGCGTTCAGTGCGCCCCGGCGAAGGCCAGCATCATCGCGTAGACCTCCTTGGTCACGGCGCTCAGCGTGCGGCCCAGCTCCTCCAGGTTCGCCACCTGGTCCACGCGGGCCATGGCGCGCTCCGCCTCGGCCGCGGACAGGATCAGGGGCACCAGGCCGGCGGCGCGGGCCAGGCCGATCATCAGCGATTCGCGCGGCTCTGGGATCTCGTCGTTCAGCAGGATGTCGCGCAGCCGGGCGCGGACCTCCTTCACCTCGGCCGCGCCCTCGGCCGGCTTGGGGTAGCGGCGGTCGGGGAACACCCACAGGAACCGCCCCTCCTCCCGCCGGAGCACGCCCTTGGTGGTCAGGTTGTCGAGCACCATGGCGCGGAAATGGTCGGTCCTGCGCCCAAGCTCGACGATCCAGTGGCGGCTGTCGCGCATGCCCTGGCTGGTGGCGAGCATGGTCAGCGCCTCGTCCAGCACAGGGTCGCGCGTGGGCTTCTGGTCGGTGACCATCAGCCGCTCCGGGTCGGTGTCCACCCGCCCCTGGAGCGACAGCTCCATGAGGATGGCGCTGGCCAGCGCGTAGTCGCCCGCCGGCGCGGGCAGGCCGATCGGCCGGCCGGTGCGGTCGTCGAGCAGGAGGAGCATGATCTCCTCCGGCATGGTCAGAATCATGGCAATCCCCTCGGTCTGCGGCGGGCGCAGGGTGGGCGCGGGGCGGCGGGGCGGTCAACCCTGGGTTGGGGGCTTACCCCGGCTTCTGGCTCGCCGCGGTCGCGGTCAGCAGGGTGTGGATGGCGTCCCAGGCATAGGCGCGCTGCGGCAGCTCGCTGCCGGCGAAGCGGATCACCTCGCGCGCCGCCGGCTTGGCGCCCAGGCGCTCGTAGAAGAAGCGGCTTGGGTTGCCCTCCAGCACCCAGGCGAAGGCGTTGGCCGCGCCCAGGCTGGCGAGGTGGCTCGCCATGGCGCGCATCAGGCGCCGCCCGATGCCGCGCTCGCGGAAGTCGTCGAGGAGGTAGAGCGTCTCCACCTCTCCCTCCGCGATGCCGGGGCGGCGGGCGAAGCCGCCGGTGACGAAGCCGACCACGCCGCCGCCCGGCGTCTCGTCGCCATCGGCGATGGCGAGGAAGCCGGCATGGCCGCCGCGCGCCTGGGCCAGCCCCTGCTCATACCCCGCCGCCTCGCGCGTCACCGACAGGTTGGCGAGGTAGGCGTCGGGCAGCAGCCCCGCATAGGCGTTGCGCCAGGCGGCGACGTGCACGCGCGCCATGCTGGTCGCGTCGCCCGGCCTGGCGCGGCGGATCGTCACGGTCACGGCACACGTTCCAGCACGGCGCAGAAGAAGCCGTCCGTGCCATGCGCGGAGGGGCTCAGCGCCAGGTGCGGGCCGTCGCAGGGCGGCGCGCCGGGCAGGCCGGCCTCGGCCCATGCCTGGGCCAGCGGCACGGCGCGGAACTGCGCGTGGCTTCCGAGGAAACGCTCCACCTGGTCCTCATCCTCCTCCGGCAGCAGCGAGCAGGTCGCGTAGGCGAGCCTACCGCCCGGCCGCACCAGCTGCGCCGAGATGGAGAGAATTTCACCTTGCTTGGCGACCAGCTCCTCCAGGTCCTGTGCGCCGGTGCGGCTGCGCGCGTCGGGGTTGCGGCGCCAGGTGCCGGTGCCGGTGCAGGGCGCGTCCACCAGCACGCGGTCGAACTGGCCGGCCCGGCGCTTGGCCCAGCGGTCGCCCGGTTCCAGCAGGTGCGTCTCGGCATTGTGGATCCCCGCCCGGCGCAGGCGCTTCGCCGCCCCCTCCAGCCGCGGCGCCGAGACGTCGCAGGCGGTGATGCGGCCCTGGTTCTCCATCGTCGCGGCCATGGCGAGCGTCTTCCCTGCGGCACCCGCGCAATAATCCGCGACGCGCATTCCGGGTTTCGCGCCGACGAGTGCTGCGATCAACTGGCTGCCCTCGTCCTGCACCTCCACCAGCCCGGCGAGGTAGGCGGGGTTGGCGGCGATCGGCGTGCGGGCGGCCAGGCGCAGCCCCCAGGGGGAATGGGGCGTGTCCTCGGCCGGCATTCCCAGCGCGACGCGGGCTGCGGCGCGCGTGCCCTTCAGCGCGTTGGCGCGCAGGTCCAGCGGCGCGTTGCCTTCCAGCGCCTTCGCCTCGGCCTCCAGCGCCTCGCCGAAGCGGCGGCGCAGGCCGGGCAGCGCCCAGCCGGGCAGGTTCAAGCGCGGCTCGTCCGGCATCTCCTTGCCCACCAGCGGCTTGCCGACGAGCAGGCGGGCCGCCTCCTGCTCGCCCACGTCCAGCGTGCCGGCGCCGTAGCGGCCGCCCTCGAACAGGCGGGCGGCGTCGCCCGGCTTGCGGTGCTCCACCAGCATCAGGTGGGCCAGCGCCAGCAGGCGCGGCGTGGGGCGCAGGCCCAGCGTGGTGAGCCACCATTCCAGGCGCAGCCGCTGGCGCACCACGCCCCAGGCCAGGTCGGACACCGCGCGGCGGTCGCCGCCGCCGATGTAGCGCCGCGCGCGGAAGAACTCGGCGGCGATGGCGTCGGCCGGGCGGCGGGGCTGGTCGGCCAGCGCGTGCAGGAGGTCGATGGAGGCGGCCAGGCGGCCTTCGGGGGTCATGACAGGGAGTCCAGCGAGGGGATGGTGGTGGCCAGCGCGTCCAGCCAGTACTCCGCCGGCGCGCCGGCGCGATTGAGCCAGGAGACGCGGAAGCCGAAGCGGGCGGCGCCGAAGGCGTCCCACGCGTTGGCGGAGACGAAGGCGACCTCGTGCGGCTGGCAGGCGAAGCGGTCGGTGGCGAGGCGGTAGACCTGCGCGTGCGGCTTGTAGCGGCGCAAGGCGTGGACGGACAGCACGGCGTCCAGCCGCAGGCCGCTGGCGGCGACGGCGGCGCCCAGCATCGCGGGTTCGCCGTTGGACAGGATGGCGGTGGGGATGCCCCGCGCGGCGAGGCGGGCGAGCGCGGGGGCGGCGTCCGGGAAGGCGTCGAGGTCGCGGTAGGCCGCCAGCAGGTCCGCCCGCAGCGTGGCGTCGCGGATGCCGTGCGCCGCCAGCGCGTGGCCCAGCGCGCGGTCGGTCAGGGCGGCGAAATCCTCGTAGTCGCCGGTGGCGGACAGCACCCAGGAGTATTCGAGTTGCCGCTGGCGCCAAAGCGCCGAGACGGCGGGGGCGGCACCCCCCAGGCGCGGCGCGTGGCGCGCGACGGCGGAATGCACGTCCAGCAGGGTGCCGTAGGCGTCGAAGACGAAGGCGCGGGGTGTCATGCCCCCATCCTGCCCCGGAACCGCGCCCGCGCCCACCGGTGGCGGCATTGCGGCCGGCATCGCCCTGCCGCCGCCATTCCCGCGCGCCACGATGCCGTGGAGGGCGAAGGAGGCCCGCGCTGATGATCCGTCGGACGCTTGCGATCGGAATGATGACCCTGGCGCTGGCCGGCACGGCCCACGCCCAGCATTGGGGATACGCGCCCCAGGCTCCCCAGCACTGGTCCCAGGATGGCGACTGGGAGCGCGAGCGCTGGGAACGCCGCGCCGAGCGCCGCGAGATGCGCCGCGAATACTGGCGCCAGCAGCGCGAGATCGAGGCCCGCCGCGCCTACGAGGCGGGCCTGCGCGACGCCCAGCGCGCCCACCCCGGCTGGGGCTACTCCGCCCGGTAGTTCGGCGCCTCGCGCGTGATGGACACGTCGTGGACGTGGCTCTCGCGCAGCCCGGCATTGGTGATGCGCCGGAAGCGGACGTTGCGCTGGAGGTCGGCGATGGTGGCCGACCCGGTGTAGCCCATCGCCGCCTTCAGCCCGCCCACCATCTGGTGGATCACCGCGCCGACCGGGCCCTTGTAGCCGACGCGGCCCTCCACCCCCTCGGGCACCAGCTTCATCTGGTCCTTGATGTCGGCCTGGAAGTAGCGGTCGGCGCTGCCCTGCGCCATGGCGCCCAGGCTGCCCATGCCGCGGTAGGATTTGTAGGTGCGGCCCTGGTAGAGGAAGGTTTCGCCCGGCGCCTCGTCCGTGCCGGCGAACAGGCTGCCCATCATCACGGAGGACGCCCCGGCCGCCAGCGCCTTGGCGATGTCGCCCGAGTTGCGGATGCCGCCATCGGCGATGCACGGCACGCCCGAGGCGCGGGCGGCGGCCGCGCCCTCCATCACCGCGGTGAGCTGCGGCACGCCCACGCCGGCCACGATGCGCGTGGTGCAGATGGAGCCCGGCCCGATGCCGATCTTCACCGCATCCGCGCCGGCCTCGATCAGCGCCAGCACCGCCTCGGGCGTCGCCACGTTGCCGGCGATGACCTGCACGGTGTTGCTCAGGCGCTTGATGCGCTCGATCGCCTGCATCACGCCCAGGCTGTGGCCGTGGGCGGTGTCCACCACGACCACGTCCACCTCGGCGCCGATCAGCGCTTCGGCGCGGCGCATGCCGTCATCGCCCACGCCCGTGGCGGCGGCGACGCGCAGGCGGCCCATGGCGTCCTTCACGGCGCTCGGATGGGTCTCGCTCTTCTCCATGTCCTTCACGGTGACGAGGCCGACGCAGCGGCCCTGGTCGTCCACCACCAGCAGCTTCTCGATGCGCCGGCGGTGCAGCAGGGCGCGCGCCTCCTCGGCGGTGGCGCCCTCCTTCACGGTCACCAGGTTCTCGCGCGTCATGAGTTCGTAGACGCGCTGCTTGGGGTCGGTGGCGAAGCGCACGTCGCGCGAGGTGATGATGCCGACCAGGCGGTTGGTGCCCGGCTCGACCACCGGGAAGCCGCTGATGCGGTGGCGCGCCTTGAGCGCCAGCACGTCGGCCAGGGTCTGCTCGGGGTGGACCATGACGGGGTTCACCACCATGCCCGATTCGAAGCGCTTCACCTGGCGGACCTGCTCGGCCTGCTCATCGGGGGAAAGGTTCTTGTGGATGACGCCGATGCCGCCGCGCTGGGCCATGGCGATGGCCATGGGCGCCTCGGTCACAGTGTCCATCGCGGCGGCGACGAGGGGAATGTTCAGCGCGATCTCGCGCGTCAGGCGGGTGCGGGTGTCGGTCTGGGAGGGCAGCACCTGGGAGTAGGCGGGCTGCATCAGCACGTCGTCGAAGGCGTAGGCCTCGGCGATGCGGAGCGGTTCGACGGAATCGGAAGCCATGGCGAAGGGACCTTTCGGCGGGTCACGCGACCTTGGCGGCCCGTCCTAGTCGCTGGCACCCTTCGCGTCCACCCCACGGAAGCCGGTTGCCACCACGTAGAGCTCGGAGGAATCCTTACGGCTGGCCGGGGGCTTGGCGTGCGACACCTTCGTGAAGTTCGCCTTCATGCGGGTGAGCATCCCGCGCTCCGCCCCGCCGGCGAAAAGCTTGGTGCAGAAGGCGCCGCCCGGGGCCAGCACCTTCTCGGCGAAGTCGAGCGCCAGCTCGGCCAGCAGGGTGATGCGGATGTGGTCGGTGGCGCCGTGGCCGGTGGTGTTGGGCGCCATGTCGGACAGTACGAGGTCGGCCTGGCCGCCCAGGGCTTCCAGCACCGCCGCCTCGGCCGCCTCCTCGGTGAAGTCGCCCTGCAGCAGGGTGGCGCCGGGGATGGGGTCCATCTCCAGCAGGTCGAGGCCCACGATGCGGCCGCGGTTGCCCATGGACTTGAGCGCGACCTGCGTCCAGCCGCCGGGGGCGGCGCCCAGGTCCACGATGCGCTGGCCGGGCTTGAGGAGGTGGAACCTGGCATCCAGCTCCAGCAGCTTGAAGGCGGCACGCGAGCGCCAGCCTTCCTTGCGGGCGCGGGCCACGTAGGGGTCGTTGAGCTGGCGGGCGAGCCAGCGGGCCGAGGCGTTGGAGCGCGCCTTCGCGGTCTTGACGTTGACGTGCAGGGTGCGCTCGACCATCGGCCTCACTTAGTGCCGCGTGCGCCCCGCGTCACCCCGCATGAGGCGCATAAGCATGCCCTCGCGCAGGCCCCGGTCGGCCACGGTGAGCGCGCCGATCGGCCACAGGCGCCGGATGGCGGCGTAGACGGCGCAGCCCGGCAGCACGAAATCCGCCCGCTCCGGCCCCACGCAGGGATGGGCGGCGAGGCCGGCGCGCCCCATCTCGAACAGCCGGGCCAGGGCGGCGTCGGCCTGGTGGGCGGGCAGGCTGACCCCGTCCACGAACTGGCGGCGGTAGCGCTGGAGGTCCAGCACCACGCCGGCCAGCGTGGTCACTGTGCCCGAGGTGCCGATGAGGCGCACGCCGCCGCGCGCGATCTCGCTGCGGATGCAGTGCAGCGCCTCGAAATGGGCCAACCGGGCGGTGACCTCCTCCACCACCTCCAGGAAGCCGTCGGTGGAGTAGCAATCCTCGCCCACGCGCTCGGCCAGCGTGACGACGCCGTAGGGGATGGAGGCGTAGCCGATCAGCTCCGGCCGGGGGCCGGTGCGGATCCAGGCGATCTCGGTCGAGCCGCCGCCGATGTCGAACAGCAGGGCGCGCCGGTCCCCGTGCTCCAGCAGGGGCGCGCAGGATTCCATCGCCAGCTCCGCCTCCTCGCGCGGGGTGATGATGCGCGGGCGCAGCCCCGTCTCGGCGGCGACGCGGGCGAGGAAGAGGGCGCCGTTGGTGGCGCGCCGGCACGCCTCGGTCGCGACGGCGGCGAAGTGGCGCACGCGGCGGCGGGTGAGGCGCTCGGCGCAGGCGGCCATGGCGGCGATGGTGCGCTCCATCGCCGCGTCCGACAGGGCGCCGGTGCGCGCCAGCCCCTCGCCCAGGCGGACGATGCGCGAGAAGCTGTCCACCACGCGGAAGCCGCCGCGGGTGGGTGCGCCGACGAGCAGCCGGCAGTTGTTGGTGCCGAGGTCGAGCGCGGCGAAGAGCCCCGACACGTCCTCGGCCCCGCTCCGGGCGTCGAGGAGGGGTTGGGCGCGCATGTCATTCCCAGATGGCAGCTATCCCCGATGATCGGGGGTCTTGCCCTGCCGCGCAAGCGGGAATGACCGGGGCTTGCAGGGCGGCGGGGCCGATGCTATCTGCCCCGCCGACACAGCGATGCCGTGCCCTGCTGGGGGATAGTTTAACGGTAGAACTTCCGACTCTGACTCGGACAGTCTTGGTTCGAATCCAGGTCCCCCAGCCATCTCCCCCTTGCGGCTTTCTCCCTGCCGGGGTCATCGTCCCGCACGATGCGCTGGCTGCTCCTTCTCCTCCTCGCCGCCCTCCCCGCCCACGCCCAGCCCGCCGCCTGGGCCGCGGCACCCGGCCCCACGCACGGCCCGGCCCGCTCCATCGGCGCGCCCGTATTGGGCTGCATCGCCGGCGCGGCGCCGCTGGCCCCCGAGGGCCCGGGCTGGCAGGCCGTGCGCCTGTCCCGCAACCGCCACTGGTCGCACCCCGAGACGGTGCGCTGGCTGCACGGCTTCGCCGCCCGCGCCCGCGCCGCCGGCCTGCCAGACCTGCTGGTGGGCGACATGTCCCAGCCCCGCGGCGGCCCCATGCCCTTCGGCCACGCCTCCCACCAAACGGGGCTCGACGTGGACATCTGGCTGGACGTCACGCCCGGCCGCGGCGCCCTGTCGCGCCAGCAGCGCGAGGACTGGCCGGTCCCCTCCCTCGTCCTGCCCGACCAGTCCGGGCTGGACCCCGCGCGCTTCACCCCGGCGCATGAGCGCCTGATCCGCCTGGCCGCCGAATCGCCGGGCGTGGACCGCGTGCTGGTCAACCACGGCATCAAGCGCGGCCTGTGCGCGCGCCACCCCGGCGCGCCCTGGCTGCGCGTCCTGCGCCCGTGGCGCGGGCATGACAGCCACATGCACGTGCG
>JALHNW010000037.1 GCA_022843345.1 Rubritepida sp.
GCAGCACGATCTCGGTGGTGTAGCGCTCCTGGCCGTCCTTCTCCCACTTGCGGGTCTCAAGCTGGCCCTCGATGTACACTTCCGAGCCCTTGCGGAGGTAGCGCTCGGCGATCTCGCCCAGCTTCTCGTTGAAGATGGCGACCGCGTGCCACTCGGTCCGCTCCTGCGGGTTGCCCTCGCGGTCCTTGAACTTCTCCGAGGTGGCGATGCGCAGGTTCACCACCTTGCCGCCATTCTGGAAGTTCCGCACCTCGGGGTCCTTCCCCAGGCGGCCCAGGATGATCACCTTGTTCACGCCGGCCATCGCACACACATCCTCGAAAGCAAGGGGGCTTCCATACCCGAAAACCCCTTCCACACCCACCCCATATGGTGCTTAGAGGGCGAGAACGCAACGCGAACTTGCCCGCTTTCGGAGCCGTTTTTCCCATGCCGCGCGACGCCGCCGACCTTGACACCCCCGCAGGGCTCCACGCCGCCGGCCTGATCCGCATCCGCGGTGCCCGGCAGCACAACCTCAAATCCGTAGACCTCGACCTGCCACGCGGCAAGCTCGTCGTCCTCACCGGCCTGTCGGGTTCCGGCAAGTCCTCGCTCGCCTTCGACACAATCTACGCCGAAGGCCAGCGCCGCTACGTCGAATCGCTGTCCGCCTACGCGCGCCAGTTCCTGCAGCTGATGCAGAAGCCGGACGTGGACAGCATCGAGGGCCTCTCGCCCGCCATCTCGATCGAGCAGAAGACCACCTCGCACAACCCGCGCTCCACCGTGGGCACGGTGACCGAGATCCACGACTACATGCGCCTGCTCTGGGCGCGCGTGGGCGTTCCCTACAGCCCCGCGACCGGCGAGCCGATCGAGGCGCAGAGCGTGTCCCAGATGGTGGACCGCGTGCTGGCCATGCCCGAGGGCGCGCGGCTGCTCATCCTCGCCCCCGTCATCCGCGGCAAGAAGGGCGAGTACCGCAAGGAGCTGGCCGAATACCAGCGCCGCGGCTTCGAGCGCGTGAAGGTCAACGGCGTCCTGCACCGCATCGAGGAGGCGCCGAAGCTCGACAAGAAGCTGAAGCACGACATCGACGTGGTGGTGGACCGCATCGTGGTGCGCCCCGACATCGCCCAGCGCCTGGCCGACAGCTTCGAGACGGCGTTGGGCCTGGCCGACGGCATCGCCTATGCCGAGGACGCGGATGGCGGGAACCGCACCGTGTTCAGCCAGAAATTCGCCTGCCCGGTCAGCGGCTTCTCCATCGAGGAGATCGAGCCGCGCCTGTTCTCCTTCAACTCGCCGCAGGGCGCCTGCCCCGCCTGCGACGGACTGGGCACCGAGAGCTTCTTCGACCCCGCCCTGGTGGTGCCGCAGGAGGCGCTGTCGCTCAAGGAAGGCGCCATCGCGCCCTGGGCCGGCAACGCCTCCAGCGCCTATTACGACCAGACCCTCGCCTCCCTCGCGCGTCACCTGAAGATCAGCGCCGAGCACGCCTGGGAGGACCTGCCGCAGGAGGCGCGGGCCGCCATCCTGCACGGCACCGGCGCCACCCCCGTCACCCTGCGCTACAAGGACGGCCTGCGCGCCTACGAAGTGGAGAAGCCCTTCGAGGGCGTGATCCGCAACCTGGAACGCCGCTTCCGCGAGACCGACAACCCCTGGGTGCGCGAGGACCTGTCCCGTTACCAGGCGCAGAAGCCCTGCCATGCCTGCGCGGGCTTCCGGCTGAAGCCCCAGTCGCTCGCCGTGAAGATCGCCGGCTGCCACATCGGCGAGGCATCGGCGCTGTCCATCCGCAAGGCGCGCGAATGGTTCGGCACGGTCAACGCCAGCCTGACGCCGCAGCGGCAGGAAATCGCGCGGCGCATCCTGCGCGAGATCGAGGACCGCCTCCAGTTCCTGGTTGACGTGGGGCTGGACTACCTCTCGCTCGCGCGGTCCTCCGCCACGCTGTCGGGCGGGGAGTCGCAGCGCATCCGGCTCGCGTCGCAGATCGGCAGCGGGCTGACCGGCGTGCTTTACGTGCTGGACGAGCCCTCCATCGGCCTGCACCAGCGCGACAACGAGCGCCTGCTGGTCACCCTGCGCCGCCTGCGCGACTTGGGCAATTCCGTGCTGGTGGTCGAGCATGACGAGGACGCAATCCGCACCGCCGACTGGCTGGTGGACATCGGCCCGGGCGCCGGCGCGCATGGCGGCCGCGTGGTCAGCCAGGGCACGCCCCAGCAGGTGATGGCCGACCCCGCCTCGCTCACCGGCGACTACCTGTCCGGCCGGCGCGAGATCCCGATGCCCGAGGCGCGGCGCAAGCCCGACGCCAAGCGCAGCATCCGCGTCGTGGGCGCCACCGGCAACAACCTCAAGGACGTGACCGCCGACTTCCCGCTGGGCACCTTCACCGCGGTCGCCGGCGTCTCTGGCGGCGGCAAGTCCACCCTGGTGATCGAGACGCTGTTCAACGGCCTGTCCCGCCGGCTGATGGGCGCCTCCGTCGTCCCCGCGCCCCACCAGCGCATCGAGGGGCTGGAGCACGTGGACAAGGTCATCGACATCGACCAGTCGCCGATCGGGCGCACGCCGCGCTCCAACCCCGCCACCTACACCGGGCTGTTCGCCCCCATCCGCGACTGGTTCGCCGAACTGCCGGAAAGCCGCGCGCGCGGCTACAAGTCGGGCCGCTTCTCCTTCAACGTGAAGGGCGGGCGCTGCGAGTCCTGCTGCGGCGACGGGCTCATCAAGATCGAGATGCACTTCCTGCCCGACGTCTACGTCACCTGCGACACCTGCAAGGGCAAGCGCTACAACCGCGAGACGCTGGACGTGAAGTTCCGCGGCAAGTCCATCGCCGACGTGCTGGACATGACGGTGAGCGAGGGGCGCGAGTTCTTCGCCGCCGTCCCCTCCATCCACGACAAGCTTCGCACGCTGGAGGAGGTGGGGCTGGGCTACATCCACCTCGGCCAGCAGGCCACGACGCTGTCGGGCGGCGAGGCGCAGCGCATCAAGCTGTCCAAGGAGCTGTCGCGCCGCGCCACCGGCCGCACGCTCTACATCCTCGACGAGCCGACCACCGGCCTGCACTTCGAGGACGTGCGCAAGCTGCTGGAGGTGCTGCACGCCCTGGTGAAGGGCGGCAACACCGTCATCGTCATCGAGCACAACCTCGAGGTCATCAAGACCGCCGACCACGTGCTCGACCTCGGCCCGGAAGGTGGCGAGGGCGGCGGGCGCATCGTGGCGCAGGGCACGCCGGAGGAGATCGCGGCGAACCCGGAAAGCCACACCGGCCGCTTCCTCAGGCCCATCCTGGAGCGGCACGCGCCGGTGAAGACGGCGAAGCGCAAGCGCGCCTAGATCATGGTCCGCAGACGCGGATCATGCTCTAGCCTTTGGTGAGAGGACGATTCACCGCTTTGATGATTCCATCAAAGCGGATCGTACTCTATCGCCAGTGGCCATGGCCATGCCCGCGGTGGAAGCCGCGCGGCGGGCCGCCCCAGCCGCGGTGGTGGCCGCCGCCCCAGTGCCTCGGCGGCGGGCCGCGGAAGGCATAGGCGGGTGGCCCGAAATACGGGCGCGGCGGCGGGACGTAGCCGAAGCCGCCGCCCCAGGGGCGGGCATAGACCGGGCCGGAATGAAAGCCCGGCCCGCCAGCGACCACGCAGCCGCCCAGCAGGGTGAGCGACAGCAGCGGCACGATGATACGGCGCATCATGGCGATGCCCTCCCAGGCGCGGCTTGTTGGGGGGATGCCGCCCTGTTGCGTCATCATCGAACGCCGCCGCCGCGGCATCGTCGCGGCGGCACCGTGGCGGGATCGTGGCGTCAGTAGCCCTCGGCCAGCAGCGGGAAGGCGCTGTGGACGTGCGGCATGGCCACCAGGGGCGCGCCGAGGTGGACGTGGCCGCGCCCCAGCGCGCCGAAGCCGGTGACGCCGGTCAGGCCCAGCGCGCGCTCCGCCTCGTCCTGCAGGATCTCCAGCACGCGCTGCACGCCCGCCGCGCCCTCGGCGGCCAGGCCGTAGAGGTAGAGGCGGCCCAGCCCCACGTAGTCCGCCCCCAGCGCCAGCGCCTTCACCAAGTCGGTTCCGCGCGAGAAGGAGCCGTCCACGATCACCTTCGCGCGCCCGGCCACCGCCTCGACGATCTCGGGCAGGATGTCCAGGGAGCCGCGCCCGCCATCGAGCTGCCGGCCGCCATGGTTGGAGCAGTAGACCATCTCCACCCCGTGCTCGACCGCCAGCGCCGCGTCCTCCGCCGTGCCGATGCCCTTGAGGATCAGCGGGATGCGGTGCTTGGCCTTGAAGTCGGCGATGTCGGCCCAGGACAGCGCGGCCTGGTGGTGCATCGCCCCCGGCTCGTTCGCCCGCCAGCGCTTGACGAAGCGCTTGGCGAGGTCGCGCTCGCGCCGCGAGTAATGCGCCGTGTCCACCGTGATGGCGAAGGCGTCGTAGCCGGCGGCGATGGCGCGGCGCGCGATGGCGTCCGTCTCGGCCCGGTCGCCGCGCACGTAGAGCTGGAAGATCTTCGGCCCGGTCGCGTTCTGCGCCGCCGCCTCCAGCCCCGGCTGGGAGACGGAGGAGAGCATGAAGGGCACGCCGAAGGCCCCGGCGCCCTTCGCCACCGCCGTGCCGCCCTCCGGGTGGAAGGATTCGAGCGAGCCGACGGGGGCCAGGATCACCGGCAGGCCGATGCGATGGCCCAGGAACTCCGCGCCCGTGTCCACCACCGACACGTCGTTCAGCACGCGCGGGCGCAGCGCCACGCTGTCGATCGCCAGGCGGTTGCGCTTCAGCGTCACCTCGCTCTCGGTCGCGCCGATCAGGTAGTCCCAGATGTTGGCGTCCAGCCTGGCCTTCGCGGCCTTCACGATCTCGTGCAGGCAGAGGTATTCATTGTCCATCGTCGGTCCCTTCCCTGGGGGCCGAGGCTAGGCGCGGCGCGCCGGCCCGTCCATGCTGCGCCCATGACCTTCACGCAACGCCGCGAGGCGCTCCGCTCCGTGCTGGAAGGCGGCGCCTGCCTGCACCCGGCCTCGACCCACGACCCGCTCTCGGCCCGCATCGCCGAGGGGATCGGCTACGAGCTGGGGATGTTCGCCGGCTCCACCGCCAGCCTCGCCATCCTGGGCGCGCCGGACCACATCCTCATCACGCTCACCGAGTTCGCCGAGCAGGCGCGCCGCATCTGCCGCGCCGCGACCACGCTGCCCATCCTGGCCGATGCCGACCACGGCTACGGCAACGCGCTGAACGTGCGGCGCACCGCGCAGGAGGTGGAGGCGGCGGGCATCGCCGGCTTCTCCATCGAGGACACCGACCTGCCGCGGCCCTTCGGGGCGCCGCAGCCGCGGCTGGTTTCGGTCGAGGAAGGCCTGGGCAAGGTGCGCGCCGCCTGCGAGGCGCGGATGGACCGCGCCACCTGCGTCTTCGCGCGCACGGGTGCGATGTCCGTCACCGGGCTGGCGGACTGCGTCGCGCGCATCCGCGCCTACAACGCCAGCGGGGCGGACGCGATCTTCCTCACGGGCGTGACGACGCGCGCCGAACTGGACGCGGCCGCGGAGGAGGCGCGCCTGCCGCTGATCCTAGGCACGCTGAGTGCGGAGATCCGCGACACCGACTACCTCGCCAGCCGCGGCGTGCGCGTCGCGCTCATCGGCCACGCGCCCTCCCAGGCCGCCGCCCAGGCGGTGCACGCCGCGCTGCTGGCGCTGCGGCAGGGCCACCCCGTCCCCGGCCTGCCGGACAAGGCCGACTGGGCGCGCTGGACGCGCGAGGCGGAATACGCCGAGGAGATGGCGCGCTACCTCGGATAGCGCGCAGGGTTGGGGCGGCGGCTGCGCGCCAGGTGATGCCGCCTGCGGGCGGCGGCACCGCCGGGGCGTGATCAGTCCGTGGCGCCGCCCGCCTGAAGCGCGCGCCACACCGCCTCCGGCGTCGCCGGCATGTCGATGTGCGCCACCCCCAGCGCGTCGCACAGCGCGTTCATCACCGCGGGCAGCGAGCCGGCGCATCCCGCCTCGCCGCAGCCCTTGGCGCCCAGGGGGTTGGTGGTGCAGGGCACGCCGTGGTCATGGGTGGCGATGGCGGGCAGGTCGTCGGCGCGCGGCAGGCCGTAGTCCATGAAGGTGCCGGTGACGGGCTGGCCGTCCTCCGTGTAGGCCACGCGCTCCAGCAGCGCCTGGCCTACGCCCTGCGCGATGCCGCCATGCGCCTGGCCGGCCACCATCAGCGGGTTCACCACCACGCCGAAGTCGTTGACGGCGGTGTAGCGCACGACCTTCGCCACCCCCGTCTCCGGGTCCACCTCCACCTCGCAGACGTGGCAGCCATTCGGGTAGGCCTGGGGCGCCTGGTCGAACACGTGCGTCACGTCCAGCGTGGACGGCACGCCCTCCGGCAGCCCGCCCTGCCGCAGCCGGGCCGCGAGGTCGAGCACGGTGATGGCCCGGTCGGTGCCCGCGATGGTGAAGCGGCCGTCGGCGAACTCGATGTCCACGGGTGCGGCCTCCAGCACGTGCGCCGCGGCGGCCTTGCCCTTCTCGATGACGAGGTCGCCGGCCTCCATGATCGCGGCGCCCGAGGCCATCAGGCTCTTGGAGCCGCCGGTGCCGCCGCCGCCCACCAGCAGGTCGGAATCGCCCTGCATCAGCCGGATGGAGGCGAAGGGCACGCCCAGCTTGGCGTGCAGCACCTGGGCAAAGGGCGTCCAGTGGCCCTGGCCGTAGTCCAGCGTGCCGGTGATGATGGTCACCGTGCCGTCCTTCTCGAAGCGCAGCCCGCCCTGCTCCTTGGCCGGGGGCGCGGTGCATTCCAGGAAGTTGCCGATGCCCAGGCCGCGCCGCAGCCCGCGCGCCTCGCTTTCCGCCCGCCGCGCGGGGAAGCCGGCCACGTCGGCCGCCTCCAGCGCCTGGTCCAGCACGGCGGAGAACTCGCCCGTGTCGTAGCTGCTGCCCGAGGCCGCGGCACAGGGGAACTGGGTGATGTGGTTGCGCCGGCGGATCTCGTTGGCCTCGATGCCCAGCGCGGGGGCGGCGGCCTCGATCAGCCGCTCCATGAAGTAGTTGCCCTCCGGCCGCCCGGCGCCGCGATAGGCGGACACCGGCGTGGTGTTGGTGAGCATGGACCTGGTGAACACGCCGATCAGCGGCACGGCGTAGTTGCTCTGCACGTTCTTCACGAAGTTGCCGGTGCCCATCAGCGGCGCGACGGTGGAGAGGTACGCACCCATGTTGGCGAAGGCGTCCAGCCGCACCGCCAGCATCCGCCCCTCGGCGTCGAAGGCCAACGCCGCCTCCACCTCGTGGTCGCGCCCGTGCTGGTCGGACAGGAAGGATTGCGAGCGCTCGTCCGTCCATTTCACCGGGCGGCCGAGCAGCTTCGCCGCGTGCAGGATGGGCAGGTATTCCGGGTAGGCGTTGGCCTTCATGCCGAAGGAGCCGCCGACATTGCCGGTCAGCACCCGCACCTGGTCGCGCCCCACCTTCAGGACGTCGTCGGCCAGCTGGTTGCGCAGGCCGAACACGCCCTGGCAGCCGACGCGCAGCACGAAGCGCCCCTCCTCGAAGGAGGCCAGCGCCGAGCGCGGCTCCATCGCCGCCACCACGACGCGGTTGTTGCGGATGGACAGGCGCTGCACGTGCGCGGCCCGCGCGAAGGCGGCGTCCAACGCCGCCGGGTCGCCGAAGGCGAAGTCCAGCACGCAGTTGCCGGGGATGTCGTCGTAGAGCGCCGGCGCGTCCGCGGCGCGCGACGCCTCGGTGACGGAATCCAGCGGCTCGACGTCGAGCATCACCAGCTCGGCCGCGTCCTTGGCCTGCATGCGCGTCTCGGCGATCACCACCGCCACCGGGTCGCCCACCCAGCGCACGCGGTCCGTCGCCAGGGCCGGGCGGCGGGTGGTGCGAAGGCCCTTGAAGGGCAGCGCGCAGACCATCTCGCCGTAGGACGCCAGGTCCGCCCCGGTGAGCACCGCCGCCACGCCGGGTGCCCGGCGCGCCTCGCCGGCATCCACGGACCTCAGCACCCCGTGCGCGTAGGGCGAGCGCACCACGTAGGCGAACAGCTGCCCGGGCAGGGACAGGTCGTCGGTGTAGCGGCCTTCGCCGCGCAGCAGCTTCGGGTCCTCCTGCCGGGGCACCGGTTGGCCGATGCCGAAGCGCAGGGCGGAGGGATCGAAGGGCAGGTTGGTGTCGGGCATGGGGGAAGTTTAGGGCCGCGCATGGCTTCCGCAACCGCCGATCGGCTGCGATGCTGCCCTTGTCATGAGTCCAACCCTGGCCGGGATGCTGCTGGCGGCCGCCGCCGGGGCCACCTTCTGCGTCCTCAACACCTTCGCCCGCATGCTGGCCCAGGACCTGCCGCCCTTCGAGGTGCAGTTCCTGCGCTACGCCATGGGCATCATCCCGCTGCTGCCATGGCTGCTGCGCGCCGGCCTGGCGCCGTTGCGGCCCAACGGGCTCGGCGGGCAGCTGCTGCGCGGGCTTGCGCACTCGTCTGGCCTGTTCCTGTGGTTCGCGGCCCTGCCCCACATCCCCTTCGCCGAGATGACAGCGATCGGCTTCACCACGCCCATCTTCATCATGCTGGGCGCCGTCGCCTTCCTGGGCGAGCGGATGATCTGGCAGCGCTGGGCGGCCGCCCTGCTGGGCTTCGGCGGCGTGCTGGTGGTGGTCTGGCCCAGCCTGTCGGGGGCGGATTCCTTCTGGTCGCTGGTGATGCTGGGCTCCTCGCCGCTCTTCGCCCTGTCATTCCTCATCACCAAGGCGCTGACGCGGCGCGACGGGCCGGCGGTGATCGTGCTGTGGCAGTCGCTCACCGTGGCGGGCTTCACCCTGCCCTTCGCGCTGTGGCAGTGGCAGGCGCCGACGGCCACGCAATGGGGCATCGCGCTGCTGTGCGGGCTGTTCGGCACGCTGGGGCACTGGCTGCTGACCTCGGCCTACAAGCTGGCCGACATCTCCTCCGCCCAGCCGGTGAAGTTCCTCGACCTCATCTGGGCCACGCTGCTGGGCTTCCTGGTCTTCGCGGAAATCCCCGAACGGGCGACACTCATCGGCGCCGCGGTGATCTTCCTGGCGACGAGCTGGATCGCGCGGGTCGAAGCGAGACGACGAGCATGACCGACGAGATTTCCCGCCTGGCCGCGGCGGCCGACCTCCTCCACACCCCCTGCGGCGGCGGCCACGTCGCCTGGCGCGCCTGGGGCGCCGGGCCGGTGCTGGTGCTGCTGCATGGCGGCTCCGGCTCCTGGATGCACTGGCTGCGGAACATCCCGGACCTGGCGCGGGACTTCCGCGTGCTGGCCCCCGACACCCCCGGCCTGGGCAAGAGCGCCATGCCCCCCGGCGAGGAGGCCAGCCCCGCCGCCGCCGCCGCGCCCCTGCGCGAGGGGCTGGCGCGCATCCTGGGCGGGCGGCGCTCCTACCACCTCTGCGGCTTTTCCTTCGGCGCGAACGTCGCCGGGCACCTGGCGGCGCTGGAGGGCGGGCATGTGCGCTCCCTCACCCTGGTCGGCGCCGCCTCGCTCGGCCTGCCGCGCCCGCCGCTGGACCTGCTGAAGGTGCGCGGCCTGCCGCCCGCCGAACGCCGCGCCGCGAACCGCGAGAACCTGGCGCGGCTCATGTTCCACGACGCCTCGCTGATTGATGACACAGCGCTGGACATCCAGGAGCACAACACGGCCCACGCCCGGCTGCGCTCGCGCGGCTACGCCTCGGGCGATTCGCTGAAGCAGGCGCTGCTGCGGGTTCGCGCCCCGCTGGCCGGCATCTGGGGCGCGCGCGACGCGGTGGCCTGGCCGGAGGTGCAGGCGCGGCTGGACGTGCTGCGCGCCCTGGACCCAGGGCTCATGGAGACGGTCATCCCCGACGCCGGCCACTGGGTGGCCTACGAGGCGCCGGACGCCTTCAACGCAGCACTTCGCCGGGTCCTGGCGGCGCGCGCAGGCTGAGCAGGGCCATCAGCCCCAGCAGGGACAGCGCGGCCGTCGCCACCACCGCCCCCTTTCCCGCCGCTTCCAGCGCGAAGCCGAAGGCGGCAGGGGCCAGCGCCGCCAGGAAGCGGGCGGGGGCCACGATCATGCCCTGCCGCGCGCCGTAGCCGAGGGGGCCGAACACCGCCAGCGGCAGCGTGCCGCGCGCGATGGTCTGGATGCCGTTCCCCGCGCCGTGCAGCAGCACGAAGGCCACCGCCCCCGCCGGCCCCAGCGCCAGCAGCGCCGCGGCCCCCAGCGGATGCGCGAGCAGCGACAGCCGCGCGGACAGCAGCGGGTGCAGCCGCCGCAGCA
>JALHNW010000038.1 GCA_022843345.1 Rubritepida sp.
GATGCGGCGCCGGCCCGGCGCGGTGGACAGGAGGCGGGCTTGACGCACTTCACCGGCCACGGGGAGCCCCTGGATGCCCGGGGCATCGCCGACGCGGCCGACCTCCTCGGCGTGCCTGCCGCGGTTCTCTGGGCGGTCGTGACGGTTGAAACCGCGGGGTGTGGATTCCTGCCCGATCGCCGGCCCGTCATCCTGTTCGAGCGACATGAGTTCCGTCGCCGCACGGCAGGGCGCTTCGATGCCTCCCATCCAGACCTCAGCGGGCCACCGGGCGGCTATGGGCCTCCCGGGGTGCATCAGCACGGCCGCCTGGCAGCCGCCATGCTCCTGGACATCAAGGCCGCGGTTGAAAGCGCTTCATGGGGCCTGGGGCAACTCATGGGCTACAATGCAGCGCTGGCAGGCCATGCCGATGCACAGACCATGGCGTTCCAGTTCTGCCGCGGCGAGAATTCCCAGCTCGTCGGCATGGCGCGCTTCATCCGTTCACGGGGCCTCGACAAGCACCTGCGGCAGGGGTCCTGGGCCGCCTTCGCGCGCGGCTACAACGGCCCGAACTACGGGATGAACCGCTACGACGCGAAGCTCGGCCAGCAAGCCGCCCACTTCGCGGCAAATCCGCTGCCTGACCTGACAGCCCGGTCGATCCAGTTGCTGCTTTCCTATCAAGGCTACGCGCCCGGCCGGGTGGACGGCCGGGTGGGCGAGCAGACGAGGCGCGCCATCGCCGCCTTCCGTGCGGCCCACCAGCTCGAGGGGGGTGACGACCCCGACGAGAAGCTGCTGGCGGAATTGCTGCGGCGGCTTCCTGAGGAGACGGCCGCGCGTGATCCGTCCCCGGATCGGGGTTCCGCAACTCCCCCCGCGGTGATCGGCAGCAGATGAGCGCGGCCACCCAGGCGCTTGGCAGCCGCCATCAGGCGCCGCCGAACCTGCGCGAGGCGAACGGCCCGGCGCCTGAAAGCCTGCCGAGGCTGGCGCGCTCCCTCACGTCGCTCGACCTCGGGCAGCCGGCGCTGGCCCTGCTCGGCGGCTACTCGGCCGGCCTGATGCACCGGCTGCCCAACCGGGCGATGCCGGCCATCGAAACCCTGTTCGGAGGCACGAGGCCATGAACGCCGGCGAGCTGGGGGCTGCGATGGACGGGTTCAGGGGGCGGGCGCTTCCGGCGATCCAGGCCTTGCAGGATGAACAGGGCCGGGCTGCGATCCTCGCCCTGCATGCGAGGGATCTCGTTCCCCTCCTCGAAACCGCGATCTCCCGCACGGAGGAGCCGCAGTTCGACGCCAACCCCGCGACGCTGGCGGATCTCGCCGAGCTGTTCGCCCGGGCCCACCAGATCGTCCAGCTGATGCTGCGGCACGAGCAGCTGTACCTCGACGCCGCGCGCGACCACGCGCACGCCCTGGCGCTTCTCGAGGGCGAGGCGGCGGGGCTCATGCAGCGCGCCAGGGCCGTCGTGCCCGATCCCCAGGCGTTGGCGGCAGAGCGGCGGGAAGTGTTCTCGACCCTGCGCGAGCTCGAGATGCTGGCGCTGATCAACCCTGGCCAGCCGGACATGCGCCAGACGATCGAGCACTGGGAGGCCAAGGACGCGGCGCTGCGCCCGAGGGAAGCCGTGCAGGAGCTGGCCGCGGCCTTCGAGCCGCTGGCGGCGAACATCGCCGCACTCACGCGCCTCGCCCAGCTCCAGCGCGGGACCTGGCTGAACATCGGCCAGGACCTCGCCAACGCGACGGCGCCGATGGGCGATGGCGGCGCGCAGGCCCAACGCAAGTGGACGCATTCGCGCGTGGACGCGCGCATCCAGCTGGCCAGCATCCGCCGGATGGCGGAACGGGCCGCCGCCTACATCGCCGCTTCGGAGCCGCACGCCTTCACCACGGCCTGACACCGACGGGGCCGCGCGATCCCGCGCCGGCCCTGGCCACCACGGGAAAGAGAAGAGAAATGGACATGCCAACCGACACCGGGACGACATCCGCCGAGGCGATCAAGGAAGGGACGAAGAAGTTCGTCAACCTCGGCTGGGTGGGTGCCATGCACTCCTATGCCCACACGGTCCGCGGGATCAACGCCCCCGTCGCGCCGCCCGACCGGGAGAAGATGGCCACGGTGAACCGCCACGGCGCGCCGATCCTTTCCGTGGCGCAGCTGATGGAGCGCACCAAGACGAACGCCGCCCGCTGGGAGCCCTTGCTGGGCGACATGCTGGACGTGGCGCGCCCCATCAAGGAGTACGCGTCGCTCGCGATGATCACGGTCGAGCAGATCGCGCAGCAGAGCAAGGAGAAGCTGGCGCCGGCGGCCTGGGCCAAGCTGACGCCCGCGGAGCGCGCGGGGGTCAGGGCGCTCTTCGAGGAAATGATCAACGACCTGAAGGAGGCCGCGGAGCGCAACCACCAGCACGCGATCGCCACGCGGACCCAGATCCTCGCCTACCGGGCGGACATCGTCGCCGACCAGGAGGAAACGGCGGACATCCAGGCCAAGTACAAGGATTGGCTGGCCGACGAAGACAAGACGATGCTGGCCTGGGAGAAGGAACACGGCCTTCAGCCGGGCGAGGTGGACAAGCTCATCACCGGGCTGCAGAAGGAGATCCAGGACTTCAACGCCAAATGGGCCGGCTTGACCTCGGGCGCCGTCATTTCGGCCGGCACCTCGCCCCTGGGGATGATGGTCTTCCCGCCGCTCGGCGTCTTCGCGTGCCTGATCGCGATGAGCGTGATGGCGTCGCAGGCGGCGGCGGTCAAGCAGCAGATGGACGAGTTCCAGGGGCGCCTGGAACGCGTGCAGAAGTTCAACGCGGTGAAGATCTTCTTCTCGACGATGGACACGATGTTCGGGCGGATGATCGAGACGATGGGGGGTGCGGCCGACGCCCTCGGCGAGATCGCCGGCCTGTGGACCATGATCGCCTCCGACCTGAAGTCCATCCTGGGCGCCACCATCGGGCTGGACGGCATGGCCGGCGCGCAGCCCTGGGAGGCACCGGTCAAGATCACCAAGAAGCTCGGCGTACTGGGCGCCTACAAGGACCTGATCCGCGACTGCGACGTCTTCATCAACGGGGCGTACGTGACCGGCACCACCACCATCCACGCGGGCACGCAGTCATGAGCGGCGCCTCGAACCCGATCCAGCCAGGCATGCCGCAGGGCAACACGCCGCTGCGTGCGCGCGGCCAGGGTGGGCTGCTGCTGATCCCCTGGCAGTCGGGCATGGATTCCGGCAGCGGCTACGACACGGTCACCCGCACGGTGCTGTCCTCCGCCGCGGCCGATCGTCGCGCCCTTCGCGGCTTTCCCGTCCGCGACGAGGAGAAGGGCCTGTACGTGCAGAAGCGGGTCCAGCAGATCGAGACCATCGAGAAGCTGCGCCAGGTGCTGCAATTCGGGACCGAGCTCGACGTCGGCTACGACGCGTTCTCCGCCAACAGCATCGGCAAGTTCATGAAGGAGACGCGGGTCGATTCCTACAACCTGTATTTCCTGGTGACGTGCTTCGTGCAGAGCACGGAGGTCCGGATACACGGCTTCAAGCTCCATCCGGATTTCCAGGCGAGCCGCTACGACGACGACAAGTTCCGCGCCGGATTCGGGGATTACTTCGTCAGCGGCTGGGTCACCGGCGGCTACCTCATCGGCCTCGCCGAGGTGAGGGCGAAGTCCGAGCAGGCCTTCACCGACATCCGGGCCGAGATCGGCGGCAAGTACAGCGACGGCATCCTGTCGGCCAAGGGGCGGTTCTCCTCCAACTGGGAGAAATGGGAGGCGCGCACCGACGTCCATTGCGAGATCAACGTGATCTATGCGGGGATGGGCGGCACGCCGGCCACGGTGGCTCCGGTCTCGGGCGGCGTTCCATCGGAGCCCGAACGCAGGCCCGCGGGCAACACGCCCCGCGGGACGTCGTCGGCCCCGCGCAACCCCATCCTCGCCGCGAACCGGATCCCCATCCGGTACGAGGATGACGATGATGGCGATGACGAGGAGGAGTTCGTCGTCGCCGATGACGAAGCCGAGCCGCGGCGGCCCACGGGTGGCGGGAAGCCGGCGCCGCGGGGCGGCGGCGGCACGGCACCCATCTACGACAAGCCCTTCGAGCACGCCGAACCTGGGCTGCAACCGGTGGAGCCGGTGAGCCAGGAGGCGGTGAAGCTGACCATGACGGGACTCCTGGAGGCAGCCAATGCGCTCGAGAAGCAAGCCCGCAACCATGGCGTGCCGCTCTACGCGATCCTGGAATCCTACTCGCCCTTGTTCCGGCAATGCGGCGAGCTGGACATCGAGCGGGCGGAGTATGAGAGGAAGCGGGACTTCCTGAACCGCGTGTACCTGAAGGCCAGGATGGTTTCCAACGCGGTCAGCTACGCGCAGGGCCAGGCCACCATCTTCCCCACTCCGGCCAGCGACCTCAAGGCGCTGCAATCGCGGATGACCGCCCTGATGGAAGCGTGCGAGGCAAGCTGGCACAGCCTGAAGCTGGACGGCAACTTCACGCTTCCCCCCAGCATCCAGCTCCCGACGGATGCCGAGATCCCGGCATGGGCGGTGGAGAAGGCCGCGTTCAGCCCCTTCCCCAAGCCGCTGACCCCCATCCTGTTCACCAAGCTGTTCGAGGAGGCGATCGAGGCGGCGAGGGCGCAATCGGACAAGGCGGCCCGCACGGCGCTTCGCGGCTACCTCAAGCTGGTCATGGAGAAGTGCGAGGGGAACTACGTGAACGCCAAGGACGCGATGGCGGCCATCGCGCTGACCTTCCGCGCCCTGGACGACGAGGTGTCGGAGCGCACGGAGGCGCTGCAGGAACTGGCGGCGGAGATCGGTGCCTCCTGGGAACGCTGGACGACGGACAGCGCGGAGATCGAGGCGGCCTTCCACGCGCTCGACGGGGTCGGGGGACTGGACGACGACAAGCTGGACTTCCTGTCGCGGATCAATCCCATCCTCTTCAAGGCCGACAAGGACGCCGAGAAGCAGCCGCTGGGCTTCGCCGCCTTCTGGGCGGCGCTGCATCCGGCGATGACTGAGCTGGCCGCGCGGTCGCGGCAATGGGAGGCGGCGATGGCGTTCCGGTCGGTGGTGAACGCCGGCACGGAGAAGTCGTGGACCGACAGGGCCGCGCTGTTCCAGGCGCAGATCGTGGCCATGGGCAGCCGCCTGCGGCCGAAGCTGGACGCCGTCTAGCGCATCCTCAGTCAGGCTGGGGGCGTGCCCCGGCCTGCCTTCGAACGCAACAGCGGCACGGCCATCGGCCACCGGGGAACGACAAGGAAATCCGAGCATGGAATGGAACGTCGAGAGCGCGCAGAAGCCTGGCGTCAGCAGCTGCGGCTGGCGTCGCAATGCGAAGAACAAGAATGCCGCGATCACCCGCTGGGAGGGGGAGAAATACCAGGAATTCAGCGACCTCTGCCACCTGGCGCGGGAGTGGGACTTCCACTGGCAGGATGACGGGACGGTGGCGCCGGCCGGTCTCGGCGCGGCGACCCGTCTCGCGGCCTGCGCCGAGGGAAGCAACTTCGCCGCCCTGCTGCACGAGGTCCTGGCCGACATCGCCCGGGTCGCCATCCGGAAGGGGTGCAGGATGCCCCGCGATCCGGACGACCCCCATGCCGCCTGGCCGCTCAAGGGGGGCGTGTTGCGCGTGTACTACCTGCGCCCGACGGCGCTGGACATCCTCGCCGCGCCCTCGGCCTTCATGCGGCTGTGCTTCCTGCTGGTGGACCCGGGCCAGCGCGAGGGCGAGGGCAAGCATTTCTACCAGTGGGGCCTGTGGAACAAGGACAAGGCCCTGCTGCCGGTGGACCAGCCCATCGCGAGTTGGCACATCACGGACATGAAGCAGGTGGACCACAAGGTGTTCATCGTGAAGGACCGGGCAGGACGCCAGGCTGCGCTGAAATTCGAGGTGACGCAGAGGCCCGAACGCTACGAAAGCACCAATTTCCTGGCGGAGAACCTGTTCGAGGATGGCATGATGTCGGTCGTGGCGACCGCGGAGGACATGGCGGCGCTGTGCAGCGCCCAGGTCAAGAGCCCGCCGGAGAAATACGTTCCCTCCGAGCCGACCGAACCGGCGGCGCTGAACGTGGCCTATCCCGAATTCATTCGGCTTCTGGATCCGAACACGACGCCGCGGACCGCAATCCTGTGCAAGAACGAGTTCAAGACCGTCCGGAAGAACCTGCGGGACCAGCTTCGAGCCGCGAACCAGGGAACGGACGCCGATAAACAACAAAAAACGACCGAGATCTTCCGGCGGCTATTCACGGAATCCAACTTCATATTCCTCGGCAAGATCACCGTTTTCGATATACTGGTGAAAAACAACGATCGGATTTACATCGCGACCAACTACGCTCCCACCGTCAACATGAAGAATTGGGACTTCAGCATGGGCTACCAGCCCATCACCATAGATAACTTCGACCCCAGCGGGCACCTCGATTCCGGCAGCTGGCGGAGCCACGGCGCCATCCGCACGGCAGCGAGGACGAAGGCCTTCGCCAAGGCCGTCCTCGCCGACTTGGTCACCCAGACCGGCGCCGCGGCCTATCTCGACGCGCGGACCACGGCGATAATGGAGGGGGCCTTCATCAAGGGCATCGCCGTCGGCAAGCGGAACATCGTGGAGCTCCTCAACCCCCACGGCCGCACGCTGCGTGAGAAATGGGGCGCGACGGGCGCCGAGTACTTCCGGAGGGCGGAGATGCTGCGCGACGAGTGATCCGCCGTCGGACGCGGGGCAGGCGTACCTGTCTGGCCGCCTGGCTCGAGCGGCCCCCGGAGGTGCTGGCCTGCGCCGTGGTTCCGCTCAACGACCGGCTGTTCCGGCGCCAGGCCGCGGTGTTCGGGGTGCGGCCCGGGACGTTCCGCACGGTATGCTCGCGCTTGCGCGCGGTGCTGCGGCTGATGGGCGGGCATGCGCCGCTTGCCCGCGGCGAGGCCATGCTCGGCACGCCCTGGACGGACTTCCTGGGCGCCGCGCCGTCCCACGCGCGCGTCGGCTTGCGCAACTTCGCCCGCTGGTGCGACGGCCAGGGGATCCCGCCTGACGCGGTGGACGGTGAACGGCTGGGCGCCTTCCTCGCCGAGGATGGCGCGACCCGGTTGTCCGCCTCCGTCGTCACGCTGCATCGCAGCCTGCCCGCGGCCTGGAACAAGGCCCGCCTGGTGCAGCCCGACCCCGGGCAATTCACGGTCCTCCAGGCACCGCGTCGGCGGCAGCCCTACATCAAGCCGCTGTCCTGATTCCTGCCGAGCTTCGCGGCGGAGGTGAAGCAATACCGCCTGGCCATCGCGCGCCCGGCGGCCGGCGACGTCATGGCCGGGGGCGATGCGTCCCACCGTGCCCGGCGCCGCTTCGGTGGGATGTATGCCGCCAGCAAGGGCGGGCCGCGGCCGATCCGCCGGTGCCTCAGCGAGGCCACCGTCGCGTCGCACCTCTTTGGCATTCGCCAGGCCGCGGCGGCCCTGCTCGCCATGGGCGTGGCGCGGGAGGAGCTCAGCCACCCGCGCGCCCTCGTCGTACCAGCGGCGCGTGCCGCGGACATCCTGGACCACTACGCCGAACGCGTCCTGAGCCCCTCCGCGCTGAAGGCCATTGCCAACACCCTGCGCTCGGTCGCCGAACACCATGTCGGCCTGCCCGCCGACGAGGTGGCGATGCTGCGGGGCTGGACCAAGGAGGCGGCAGGGCCGCGGCTGGCAACCCTTTCCTGTCTCCGGGACGGGGCGTGAGGCCGATGTCACCCGGCGGCCTGCGCTCCGCGTTCTCAGACACCGTAGAGCGCTTCGCCGGCGCGGTGGTCAACCCGCATCTGGCCCGCCATCTCAGCCTGCACCTGCTGCTGAGTGGGACATGGAGGTGCTGGCGCGATCCGGTGAGCACGCTCCGCCCTTCGCCCGGGCGGTGCGACTGCGCGACGGCCTGGTTATCGCCCTGCTGGCCGCGCGGGGAATGCGAGTGGGCGAGCTGGCCTCGCTCACCCTGGGGCGCAACATCTTCCGCGCGGGCACGAGCGGATCCTGGCACATCGAGTTCGCGCCGGAGGAGCGCAAGGCGGGCGGCACCTTGGGCTACCCGGTGCCGGCTGCGCTGCATCCCTTCCTGGACCGGTACCTGGGGGAGGCGCGTCCTCTCCTGCTCAATGGTCGGCGGAGCGACCCAATGTGGATCAGCTTGCGCGGCCGACCGATGACCGTGGGGAGCCTGCAGGCGATCATCCACCGCCGCCCCATCAAGGCTTTTGGCGCAGATGCCGGACGCGCCGGCTGGATCTTTGGAGAATGCCGATGACGACGAGGAGTTCTGAGATGGTCGCACCGGTCTCCCGCTCCCCCGCAGCTCCACGCGCCCTCGTGTATGCGCGCTACAGCTCCGGGAACCAGCGCGACGCCTCCATCGAGGACCAGCTGCGTGTGTGCCGGGCGCGTGCGGAGCGTGAGGGCTGGGTGATGGCAGAGGTGTACGCCGACGCGGCGATCTCCGGTGCTGCGGCCCGGCTATCAGGCGCTGCTGGCGGCGGTGCGGGCAGGTAGGGTGGACGTGGTGCTGGCCGAAAGCCTGGATCGGCTATCGCGGGACCAGGAGCACGTGGCGGCGTTGCACAAGCAGGCGTCCTTCGCCGGGGTGCGTATCGTCACCCTGGCCGAGGGCGAGGTATCGGAGCTCCATGTGAGCCTCAAGGGCACAATGGGGGCGTTGTTCCTCAAGGATTTGGAAGACAGGACCCGCCGCGGGCTGGAAGGGCGGGTGCGGCAGGGCCGGTCAGGCGGCGGACTATGCTACGGCTTCCGGGTGGTGCGCGGCCCGCTCGACCGGCACGGCGAGGCCGAGCGGGGCCTGCGCGAGATAGACCCGGCGCAGGCCGCGGTCGTGCGGCGGATCTTCACGGAGTTTGCGGCGGGTCATGGCCTCAAGGCGATCGCGGCGGGGCTGAACCGCGACGCCATTCCCAGCCCGCGCGGCGGAACCTGGCAGGCCGGCGCCATTCGCGGTCAGGCGACCCGTGCTACAGGCATCCTGCGCAACCGGCTATACGCCGGTGAGCTGGTCTGGAACCAGAGGCAGTGGCGCAAGGACCCGCTCACCGGCGGTTGCGTCGCGCGCAGCAACCATGCCGAGGCGGTGGTGCGCGAGGCGGTGCCAGATCTACGAATCATCGATGAGACGCTTTGGACAGTGGTGGAGCGGCGCCTGGATGCGCAGCGCGCGGTGCTGGAGGAGGATGGGCCCGCCCCGCGCCATCGGTTTTGGGAGCAGCGGCGCCCGGCGCACCTGTTGACGGGCCGAGTGTTCAGTGGGGGATGCAGCTCGGCATTCCAGTCCACCGGGCGCGACTACCTTGCCTGCCGGGTGGCGGGCGCAGGAGGTGCCTGCGCGAACCGGACCAGCGTACGCCGCGGACGGCTGGAGGAGCGGGTGCTGGCAGCGCTGACCAGCGATCTGATGCAGCCCGAGCTCGTGTCAGCCTTCGTAGCGGAGTTCACGGCGGAGTGGAACCGGCTGTCGGGCGACCGCACCGATGCAATGGCGAGCAATGGCGCAGGCGGAGCGTAAGCTGGAGGGCCTGATCGACGCGGTGGCTGACGGGCTGCGCACGGAGGGGCTGCGCGAGCGGCTCGAGGCGTTGGAGGCCGAGCGGGCGCGCCTGCGCCGGGAGGTGGCCACGTTGTCGTCCCAGCAGGACACGCCCGCGCTTCACCCCGACCTCGCCGTGCTGCACCGCGCCCAAGTGGAGCGCCTGCGGGACGCACATGCAAAAAACGCCTGGCCGGAGGTCCGGGAGGCGCTTCGGGCACTGGTAGAACGCGTGAACGTCCACCCGCCGGCGGCGGGCGGGCTGCGCATGTGGAACTGATCGGCCATCTGGCGGGCATGCTGCGCGCGTGTGGCGGTGATGTCCCTGCGATGTTGCTGTGTTCGGCCAAATGGGATGCGGGGACAGGATTTGAACCTGTGACCTTCAGGTTATGAGCCTGACGAGCTACCGGGCTGCTCCACCCCGCGTGGGTGTGGTGATGGGTGATGTGGTGGGGTGGCTTGGCGCTGA
>JALHNW010000039.1 GCA_022843345.1 Rubritepida sp.
TGGGCGGCGGGGGCATCGCCGGGCCGCCGCCGCCGCAGCCGCCGCCCTGGCAGGCGCTGGGCATGACGGGCGGCGCGGGCTTCGTGGAGGCGTGGTTGATCTCGATGCGCGTGCTCATGCGCCGCTGCTCCCGCTTTCCGCCTGGGCGCGGGTGACGGCGGTGCCGCCGAAGCTGGGCGCGCCATCGCCCGCCGGCCCCTTGGTGCGCGAGTAGTCCGGCCGCCGAACCGGCGAGAGCGAGCGCACGATCTGATAGCCCGGGCGCAGCAGGAACCAGATCGGCGCGCTCCAGATGTGCACCAGCCGCGTGAAGGGCGTGATGAGGAACAGCGTCAGCCCCAGCACGATGTGCAGCTTGTAGATGATCGCCACTTCCGACAGCAGCGCGGGCGCGCCGGGGTCGAAGCGGATGATGCCGCTGGCCCAGCCCATGAAGCGCACCATCTCCTCGCCATCCAGGTGCTGCATGGTCCACCAGGTGGTGCCGATGCCCATGACGAGCTGCACCCAGATCAGCACCAGCACCGCGATGTCGCCGAAGGAGGAGGACTGGCGGATGCGCGGGTCCACTAGGCGGCGGTGCAGCAGCAGCGTGGCGCCGATGAGCGCGGCGATGCCGGCGATGCCGCCCACCACGAGGGCGGCGAGCTGCTTGAAGCCGTGGCCGATGCCCAGCCCGTCCACCACGTTGATCGGCGTCAGCAGCCCCACCAGGTGGCCGACGAACAGCACGATGACGCCCATGTGGAACAGGTTGGAGCCGAGCGAGAGCTGCTTGCGGCGCAGGAACTGGCTGGATTGCGAGCGCCAGCTGTACTGGTCCTTGTCGAAGCGCAGGATGCTGCCGACGACCATCACCGTGATGGCGAAGTACGGGTACCAGCCGAAGGCGAGCTGGTTCAGGAACTCGTTCATTGCCGTCCTCCCTCGGGGCGCGCGGCCGCCCTCGCCTTGACCGTGGCGCGCACCCGCGCGGCGATGCCGGTGGGTCCGCCCATCTCGTGCGCCGGGCGGGTGAAGGTGATGGCCTTGTCCTCCCACTCCTCGTCGAGGCGCGCGGGGTCCTCGGAGGGGGCGTTGCGGCGGAGCTCCTCCACCGCCGCCGCGTCGGGCCGCACGCCGGCCAGCGCCACCGCGGCGTGGAACACCTCGGCGTAGGGGGATTGGCGCTCATCCAGCCGCCCGGCCAGGGCGGCGAAGACGTGGGCGGGCTGGCGCAGCATGTCGCGCGCCGCCCGCGCCTCCAGGCAGGACGCGAACTCCAGGAACACCGGCACGAAGTCCGGCAGCTCGCGGCTGTCGAGCAGGAAGCCCGCATCCAGGTATTGCTGGCCCAGGTCCAGCATCGCCTGGCCGCGCTCCTTGCTGTCGCCGTGCACGTGCTCGAACAGGTGCAGCGACAGGGAGCGCGAGCGGTCGAACAGGTCGCTGTATTCGGCCTGCACCTCCAGCAGCTCCCCGGTGGCAAGGCGTTCCAGCAGGGGGCGCAGGCGGTGGCGCGCGGCGCGCGGCAGGGCGCCCTCGGCGTCCAGCGCCTCGCCCACCGCGCGGGCATTGGCCAGCAGCTCGGCGGAAGGGTAGGCCAGCAGCGCGGCCAGGGCGCGGAGCGTCATCCTCATGTGGGGGCGTCCATCATGGGCTTGCGGGGCGTCTTCTTGGGGTTGCCGAACAGGTTGGCCTTGGTGGCCCCGTTGGTGCCCTCGTGGAAGCCGAAGCCGCCCGAGCCGCGCAGCACGTAGGCGTCCTCCTCCAGCTCCCGGTGCGCGGTGGGGATGACGTAGCGGTCCTCGTAGGCGGCGAGCGCCATGATCCGGTACATGTCGTCCATCGTCTCGGCCGACAGGCCGACGCGCTCGGGGATGGAGCGGTCGATGCGGCCGTGCACGCTGCGGGCGCGCATGTAGGCGCGCATCGCCAGCATCCGCTCCAGGGCGCGCGCCACCGGCTCCTCGTCGCCCGCGGTGAGCATGTTGGCGAGGTAGCGCATCGGGATGCGCAGGCTGCGGACGTCGGGCATGCCGTCCTTCTCGGACATCCTGCCCGCTTCGTGCGCCGACTGGATGGGCGAGAGCGGCGGCACGTACCAGACCATGGGCAGGGTGCGGTACTCGGGGTGCAGCGGGAAGGCGACCCGCCACTCCATCGCCATCTTGTAGATCGGCGAGCGCACGGCCGCCTCCAGCCACTGCTCGGGGATGCCGTCCAGGCGCGCCTGCTCGATCACCCGGGGGTCGTGCGGGTTCATGAAGACGCCGAGCTGCGCCTCGTACAGCGCCTTGGGGTCCTCCACGCTCGCCGCGGCCTCGATGCGGTCGGCGTCGTAGAGCACGACGCCGAGGTAGCGGATGCGGCCCACGCAGGTCTCGGAGCACACGGTGGGCTGGCCCGTCTCGATGCGCGGGTAGCAGAAGATGCACTTCTCGGATTTGCCGGTGGACCAGTTGTAGTAGATCTTCTTGTACGGGCAGCCCGAGACGCACATGCGCCAGCCGCGGCACTTCTCCTGGTCCACCAGCACGATGCCGTCCTCGGCGCGCTTGTAGATCGCGCCCGAGGGGCAGGAGGCGAGGCAGGTGGGATTCAGGCAGTGCTCGCACAGGCGGGGCAGGTACATCATGAAGGTCTTCTCGAACTGGCCGTAGATCTCCTTCTCGACCACGCCCGCGAAGTTCTGGTCCTTGCCGCGCTTCTCGAACTCCCCGCCCAGCATGTCCTCCCAGTTGCCCGACCACTCGATCTTGTTCATCACCTCGCCGGTGAGCAGCGAGCGCGGCTTGGCGGCGGGCTGGGCCTGCAATTCAGGCGCCTTCTGCAGCCACTCGTATTCGAAGGTGTAGGGCTCGTAGAAGTCGTCGATCTCGGGCAAGTGCGGGTTCGCGAAGATCTTGGACAGGATGCGCCACTTCGAGCCCTGGCGGGGCACGATGCGGCCGTTGCGCTTGCGGACCCAGCCGCCCTGCCAGCGCTCCTGGTTCTCCCAGTCCTTGGGGTAGCCGATGCCCGGCTTGGTCTCGACGTTGTTGAACCAGGCGTACTCCACGCCCTCGCGGTTGGTCCACACGTTCTTGCAGGTGATGGAGCAGGTGTGGCAGCCGATGCACTTGTCCAGGTTCAGCACCATGGCGATCTGCGCGCGGATCCTCATTCTGCGGCCTCCCGGGGCATGGCGGGCGCGATGGCGGGGCCATCCACCGGCACGGCGTCGTCCGCCGCCTTGTCGAACCAGTTCACGGCGCTCATCTTGCGCAGGATGATGAACTCGTCGCGGTTGGCGCCCACCGTGCCGTAGTAGTTGAAGCCGTAGGCCAGGTGCGCGTAGCCGCCGATCATGTGCGTGGGCTTCATGTTGATGCGCGTGACCGAGTTGTGGATGCCGCCGCGCTGCCCCGTGATCTCCGAGCCCACGGTGTTCACCAGCTTCTCCTGCGCGTGGTACATGATCATCGAGCCGGGCATGATGCGCTGGGAGACGATGGCGCGCGCCGTCAGCGCGCCGTTCACGTTGAAGACCTCCACCCAGTCATTGTCCACGATGCCGGCGGCCCGCGCGTCGTCCTCGCTGATCCACACCGCCGGGCCGCCGCGGTTGAGCGTGAGCATGATGAGGTTCTCGGTGTAGGTGGAGTGGATGCCCCACTTCTGGTGCGGCGTGAGGAAGTTCAGCAGGATCTCCCTGTTGCCGTTGGGCAGCTTGCCCAGCGCCTGCGCCACGCTGCGCGTGTCTATCGGCGGGCGCCAGGTGGCGAAGCCCTCCCCGAAGGCGCGCATCCAGTGGTGGTCCTGGTAGAGCTGCTGGCGCCCGGTGAGCGTGCGCCAGGGGATCAGCTCATGCACGTTGGTGTAGCCGGCGTTGTAGCAGACCTTCTCGCTTTCCAGCCCCGACCAGATGGGCGAGGAGATGATCTTTCGCGGCTGGGAGACAACGTCGCGGAAGCGGATCTTCTCCTCCTCCTTGCCGTCCGCCAGGTGGTGGTGCGAGCGGCCCGTGGCCTTGGAAAGCGCGTTCCACGCCTTCACCGCCACCTCGCCGTTCGTCTCGGGCGCGAGCATGAGGATGGTCTCGCAGGCGTCGATGTCGGTCTCGATGCGCGGGCGGCCCGCCGTCGGTCCCGCCGGCACGGTGCCGTTGAGCTGGCCCAGCAGCTCCGCCTCGTGCTGCGTGTTCCAGTTCAGCCCCTTGGCGCCGTTGCCGTGCTTCTCCAGCGCGGGGCCAAGCGAGGTGAAGCGCGCGTAGACCTGCGCGTAGTCGCGCTCCACCAGCGCCACCGAGGCCATGGTGCGGCCGGGCACCGGGTCGCACTCGCCGCGGCCCCAGTCCTTCGGCTCGTAGGGCTGGGCCAGCTCGCCCGGCGTGTCGTGCTGGATCGGCGTCAGCACCACGTCATGCTCCACGCCCAGCACCTCGGGGGCGATGTCGGAGAAGGTCTTGGCGATGCCGCGGAAGATGTTCCAGTCGCTCCGCGCCTCCCATGCCGGGTCCACCGCCGCCGTGAGCGGGTGGATGAAGGGGTGCATGTCGGAGGTGTTGAGGTCGTGCTTCTCGTACCAGGTGGCGGTGGGCAGCACGATGTCGCTGTAGACGCTGGTGGTGGACATGCGGAAGTCGATGTTCACCATGAGGTCGAGCTTGCCGACCGGCGCTTCCTCGTGCCACGCCACCTCCTGCGGGCGGTCGATCGAAGCACCCTCGTCGGTGCCGACGACGCCGTGCAGGGAGCCCACGAAGTGCTTGAGGAAGTACTCGTGCCCCTTGCCGCTGGCGCCGAGCACGTTGGAGCGCCAGAAGAACATGTTGCGCGGCCAGTTCTGCGGCGCGTCGGGGTCGTGGCACGCCATCCTGAGCGCGCCCGACTTGAGCATCCCCGCGACCGCGGCGCCCGCATCCGCGCCCGCGGCCGCCAGCTTGCGGCCAAGCTCCAGCGGATTGGCCTGCAATTGCGGCGACGACGGCAGCCAGCCCATGCGCTCGGCCCGCACGTTGTAGTCGATCATCGCGCCGGACCAGTTGCCGGGCGGGGCGAGGGGCGACAGCACCTCCTGCGGCTTCAGCGTCTCGTAGCGCCACTGGTCGGTGTGGGCGTAGAAGAAGGAGGTGCCGTTCATCTGCCGCGGCGGGCGCGACCAGTCGGTGGCGAAGGCCAGCGGCAGCCAGCCCGTCGCCGGGCGCAGCTTCTCCTGGCCCACGTAATGCGCCCAGCCGCCGCCCGACTGGCCGACGCAGCCGCACATCACCAGCAGGTTGATGATGCCGCGGTAGCTCATGTCCATGTGATACCAGTGGTTCAGCCCCGCCCCGAGGATCACCATGGAGCGGCCCTCCGTCGCCTCGGCATTGGCGGCGAATTCGCGCGCCACCTGGATGATCGCCTGGCGCGGCACGCCGGTGACCTTCTCGGCCCAGGCGGGGGTGAAGGGCTTATCCTCGTCGAAGCCAGTGGCGACGTTGCCGCCGCCGAAGCCGCGGTCGAGGCCGTAGTTGGCGCAGAACAGGTCGAAGACGGTGGCGACCTTGGCGCGCCCGCCCCCGGCCAGCGCCACCTCCTTCACCGGCAGGTGGCGCATCAGCACCTCCTCGTGCGCGGTGGCCACGAAGTCGTGCGGCGCGGCGCCGCCGAAATAGGGGAAGGCGACGGGGGCGATGGCGTCGTGCGCGTCCTTCAGCGTCGTGCGCAGCCGCACCTCGCGGCCCTGGCCGTCCTTCTCCTCCAGGTTCCACTTGCCGGTTTCGCCCCAGCGGAAGCCCGAGGAGCCGAGCGGCGCGACCAGCTCGCCGCTGCCCTCATCCAACGCCACCGCCTTCCAGTCGGGGTTGTTCGCCTCGCCCAGCGCGCCCTCCAGGTCGGCTGCGCGCAGCAGGCGGTCGGGCACCAGGCGGCCGTCGCGCTCTGCCAGCATCACCAGCAGGGGGAAGTCGGAATACTTGCGGGTGTAGTCGGCGAAGTAGGGAACCTGGCGGTCCAGGTGGAACTCCCGCAGCACCACGTGGCCCAGCGCCAGGGCCAGCGCCGCGTCGGTGCCCTGCTTGGGGTGCAGCCACAGGTCGGCGAACTTCGCCGCCTCGTTGTAGTCGGGGGCGATGACGACGCTCTTGGCGCCGCGGTAGCGCACCTCGGAGTAGAAATGCGCGTCCGGGGCGCGCGTCATCGGCACGTTGGAGCCCCAGACCAGCAGGAAGCCCGCGTTGTACCAGTCCGCGCTCTCGGGCACGTCCGTCTGCTCGCCCCAGGTCTGCGGCGAGGAGGGCGGCAGGTCGCAATACCAGTCGTAGAAGGAGAGCAGCGTGCCGCCGAGCAGCGACAGGTAGCGGCTGCCCGCGGCGTAGGAGATCATGGACATGGCCGGGATGGGCGAGAAGCCCACCACGCGGTCGGGCCCGTATTCCTTGATGGTGTAGGCGTTGGCGGCGGCGATGATCTCGTTCACCTCGTCCCAGCCCACGCGCACGAAGCCGCCGCGGCCGCGCCGCTTCACCCAGTCGGCGCGCTTGCCCGGATCCTGCACGATGGAGCGCCAGGCGGCGACCGGGCTCAGCCGCGCCCGCGCCTCGCGCCAGTGGCGGATGAGGCGGGCGCGCACCAGCGGATGCTTGATGCGCGTGCCGGAGTAGAGGTACCAGGAATAGGAGGCCCCGCGCGGGCAGCCACGCGGCTCGTGGTTCGGCAGGTCGGGCCGGGTGCGCGGATAGTCGGTCTGCTGCGTCTCCCAGGTGACGATGCCGCCCTTGACGTAGATCTTCCAGGAGCAGGAACCGGTGCAGTTCACGCCATGCGTGGAGCGCACGATCTTGTCCGCTGCCCAGCGCTTCCGGTAGGCGTCCTCCCACTCGCGGCTCTCGCCGGTGGTGATGCCGTGCCCGCCCGCGAAGCTGTCCCGATCCCGCCGGAAGTATGTCAGTCGGTCCAGGAAATGGCTCATGCGGAGGGCTCCTGCGCGATTGCGGTGGCCCAAGGGTAGCAACGGAAGAATAACAAGCCAGAGAATTATATTCTTCTCGATGTGCAACTTCGGCGCGAAATTCCTGCTTGATTTACATCAAGAAACTGCACGCGGCACAGGGGTGCGGCCCGCATCCCCCGCGCACCAGGGCGCAGCGGTCCGTGGCCGAGCGGGTGCGGGTGGCCGATGCCATGAGCGTGGAGATCGTCTTCGCCGAGGCCAGGCGCGGCTTCGTCCAACTTGCCGACACCGCCATGCGCCCGGCTAGCCACGCACGGTCCGCCTGCCTATCTACCCGTGCATGTCCCGCTCCCCTGCCGCCGACCTGGCGCCTCTGGTCAAGCTCCTTCAGGCGGGCGTCCCGCCGGAGCGCGCCGCCGCCGAACTCTCCCGCATCCTGGCGCGGTGGACGGCCGAGCTGAAGGACGATGGCGAGCAGCTGCAGGAGCGGCTTTCCGCCCTCGCCGAGCAGATGACGATGGGGATCGAGGAGATGCACGAGGGCATCGCCGAGGCGAGCGACAAGGGAAAGCCCACGCTGCGGCGGATCCTGGCGACGCACCAGGCGGTGCTGGACGGGGTGCGCAAGGCACAGGGGGCGGGGTAGGGTCCCGCCGCGCGGCGTGACGCGCAGGGGCCTCGCGCATCTCCCATCGGCGAGTGGCCGGCCGCCCGCGCCTCACCGCACGCCGCCCGGCCAGAACACCACCCGCATGGTCTGCAGGATGATGCGGAGGTCGAGCCAGATGCCGAAGTTCTTCACGTAGTACAGGTCGTAGCTCAGCTTGGACCGCGCGTCGTCCAGCGAGGCGCCGTAGGGGTAGTTGACCTGCGCCCAGCCGGTCAGGCCCGACCGCACCAGGTGGCGTTCCCGGTACAAGGGGAGGCGCTCGGCCAGCCGCTCGGTGAACTCGGGCCGCTCCGGCCGCGGCCCGACGAAGGACATGTCCCCGCGCAGCACGTTGACCAGCTGCGGCAGCTCGTCCAGCCGCGTCCGCCGCAACAGGCGCCCCGCGGGGGTCACGCGCGGGTCACGCTCGGCGGCCCAGACGGCGCCGCCGCTCTCGGCGTCGAGCGACATCGTGCGCAGCTTGAGCATGCGGAAGCGCCGGTTCCCGCGCGTGAGGCGCTCCTGGCTGTACAGGGCCGGCCCGCCATCGCCCAGGCGCACGACCAGCGCGGCCAGCAGCAGCGTCGGCGCCATGAAGGCCAGCAGCGTCGCGCTCACGGCGATGTCGAGGGCGCGCTTGGCCACGCGGCTCGCGGTGCCGACGGTGAAGCCGTCCGCGTAGAGCAGCCAGCCCAGGTCGAGGCGCTTGAGGTCGATGCGGCCCGCCTCGCGCTCCAGGAACTGCGCGTACCCGCTCACCGGGTAGCCGGCCATCCTGCACGCCAGCAGCCCCTCCATGGCCAGGCCGCGCCGCTCGTCGGGGGCGACGACGATCTGGTCGGGCGCGAGGGCATGGGCCAGCGCGAGGACATCGGCGGCATCCGTGACGATGCGGTGGGCCGGGTCGGCGGCCAGCCGCGGGTCCAGCTCACCCATCGCGGGGGCGTGGAGGAAGGTGACGTCGAAGGCCAGGGTGCGCGCCTCGTGCCGCAGGATCCAGACCAGGTCCCAGGCGCGGCGCCCGGCGCCGATCACCAGCAGGTGGCGGCGGAACGCGCCGAGACGGCGCAGCAGGAAGAACGCGAGGCGCGACGCCAGCCCGGCCGCCGCCAGGATGGGCACGGCGGCGGCGAACAGCAGGTGCGCGCCCTCATGCGCGCCGAAGGGCGGCGGCCAGAGCGACACCGCCGCCCAGCCTGCCAGGGAGCCGAAGCCGGCGGCGAGCGGCAGCCGGCCCAGCATGCGCGTGGTTCCGACCAGGGCGTCGCGGCGGTGCAGGCCCAGCGCGTAGAGGAACAGCAGCACGAAGGCGGGAAACGCGAGCCCGCCCAGGCCGACCGGCGCGGCGGCGCCTGCCGTGACCACCACCAGCCGCCATCCCAGGATGAGGAAGGCGGCGTCGAGCCAGAACAGGATGAAGCCGGGCGTCGGCGCCGCGCGCTTGCTGTGGGTCATGGTCGCTCCGGGAAGTGGGGCACGAGGCGCGCATCGACGGCTGCCGCGCCGCCGCGCAGCATGGCCGTCCGGGGTTTACGCGCGGTTACGGCCTCCGGCATGGCGCACGAGGCGGCTGTGCAGGGCCTCGCTCGGGTCATGGCCAGCCGGGGCGTCGCGTCACCGCAAGCCATCGCGGATGACGCGGATGCTGCCGCGCGGTGCTTGGCGGCCATCCACCCGGGGCACGCCGTGCGAGAGCAGGACGTGCGGCGACAAGCCGCGCACCTGCGCCAATGTCAGGAGGCAGGGCGGGCCCGGCACGGCAGGACCTTGCCATGTCCGGGATCACGAAGCCCCGCGCCGAGGCAACAGATTAATGGGTCCTGAGCCTAGGCACCGACGCCCCGGCCCTGGCGGCCGAGTAGGGATGCGGCTGCGGATCGCCGCCGACGGCACGGCGGCGCTGGAGGAGCCGCTGGATTTCCGGCGCTTCTCCATCCTGCGCGATGCGGCGGCGCCGGCGGTGGCAGGCATCCGCCTCGACGGCGAGCATGGATGGGTGGACCCCGCGACGCTGCGCCGCCTTTCGCCCCTGGTCGGCGATCCCGCCTGGGAGGCGGGGATGACGGGCATGCTGGCCTTCGCCGCCGGGAAGGGCTGGGTGGATGGGACGGGGGCTGTGCGCGCCCATCTCGCTGCCGGCCATGACGGTGTCCCGGTCGGGGCGTAGGGGCCGCCGGTGACCTGCTGCAAGATGCGACACGAGGGCCTCATGCTGCGTCGCACCACCAGATGGAGCAGTCTGTTTACTGCAGGGGCGGGCTGCCCAGGGTATTTGAGCCCGGAAGATGGGCAGGAACGCCCGAGCAATTCAGCAAACATCCGGACCCCCGAATGCCGGGACCAAACATCGCCGCCATCGGCCGGGCCTCCGGCGAGCGCGGGCCGGCCGAGGGGCCGGGCATCTCGGTCAAGCTGTTCGCCCTCCACCCGCGCTGAGGCTTTGCCGCGCCACGCCGCCGCGCCGCCGCAAGCGGTACCCCCCTGCGGCACCG
>JALHNW010000040.1 GCA_022843345.1 Rubritepida sp.
TGCGCCGCTTGACGGCGCGCGCCTGATCGGGCGCGCTGTCCCCAAGGCCAGGGGAGGCGCGCCATGTTCTTCGAGGGATTCACGCTGGACACCCGCGCGGGAACGCGCGTGCGCATCGGCGGTTCCGGCCCGCCGCTGCTGCTGCTGCACGGCAACCCGCAGACCCATGCCATGTGGCACGCCGTGGCCCCGGCGCTGGCGCGGCGCTTCACCGTGGTCTGCCCCGACATCCGCGGCTACGGCCTGTCCGACAAGCCCGCGCCCAGCGCCGACCACGCCCCCTACGCCAAGCGCGAGATGGCGAAGGGCCCGCTGGAACTGATGCGCGGCCTGGGGTTCGGGAAATTCCAGGTGGTGGCGCATGACCGCGGCGCGCGCGTGGCGCACCGCCTGGCACTGGACCACGCCGACGCCGTGCAGCGCCTGTGCGTGATGGACATCGTCCCCACGCTGCACCACTTCGAGAACACCGACATGTCCTTCGCCATGGGCTACCACCACTGGTTCTGGCTGGCCCAGCCGCACCCGGTGCCCGAGACCTTCATGGGCCACGACGTGGAATGGTGGTTCGACGCCCAGACCTCGCGCGAGCCCAAGGACAAAGGCTTCTTCCACCCCGAGGCGCGGGCCGACTACCTGGCGGCGCTGCGCGCGCCCGGCACGCTGCACGGCATCTGTGAGGACTACCGCGCCGCGGCGACGGTGGACCTGGAACACGACCGCGCCAGCCGCGCGGCGGGGGAGAAGCTGCGCTGCCCGCTGCTGGCGCTGTGGGGCGCGAAGGGGCGGATCGGGCAGTGGTACGCGCCGCTGGAGGTGTGGCGCGCGTACTCGGATGCGGAAGTTTCTGGCCATGCGGTGAACAGCGGGCATTATCTGGCGGAGGAGGCGCCCGCAGAGGTGCTGGCCGCATTGGAGGACTTCCTGGAATGAACCGCCGCACCCTGCTGGCCGCCGCCACGCTGCCCTTCGCCGCCCACGCGCAGCCAGCCTGGCAGCCGCGCGGCCCCGTCACCGTCATCGTTCCCAACCCGCCGGGCGGCGGCACCGACTTCGCCGCGCGGCTGTTCACCGAGGGGCTGTCCCAGGCGCTCGGCGTGCCGGTGGTGGTGGACAACCGCGGGGGTGCGAACGGCAACATCGGCATCGGCGCCGCGGTGCGCGCGGCACCCGACGGGCAGACGCTGCTGCTGCAATACAGCGGCTACCACGCCGGCAACCCGGCGATGATGCGCAACCTGCCCTGGGACCCGCTGCGCGACCTCGTGCCCGTGGGCATGGGCACGCTGGCGCCGCACGGCATCTTCGTCTCGCCCGCCGTGCCGGCGAACACGCTGGCCGAGTTCATCGCGTGGGCGCGGGAGCGGCCGGGGGCGCTGAACTACGCCTCCGCCGGCATCGGCTCCATCCAGCACATCGCGGGCGTGCTGTTCGGCCGCGCCATCGGGGTGGAGATGACGCACGTCCCCTACCGGGGCGCCGCGCCGGCCTTGCAGGACGTGGTGGCCGGGCGCGTCGAGCTGTTCATCACCACGCCGTCCAGCGCCATCGCGCTGGTGCAGGGCGGCCGCGTGAAGGCGCTGGCGATGGCGAGCGCGCGGCGCTCGCCCGGCCTGCCAGAGGTGCCGACAACGGCCGAGGCGGGGCTGCCTGGCTACACCATGGACGCCTGGTTCGCCTTCTTCGCCCCCGCCGGCATCCCCGCCGCCGCGCGCGAGCGCCTGAACGCCGAGCTGCGCCGCCTGGCGCAGGACCCCGCCATCCGCGCCCGCGCCGAGGCCGGCGGCGCCACCCTGCAACCCATGACCCTGGCCGAACTGGACGCCCTGGCGGAGCGCGAGGTGCGCGAGCTGGGCGCGGTGATCCGCGCCGCCGGCATCACGCTGGAGTGACGACCAGGGGCGGGTGCCCCCACGCCCGCAGCACCCGCACCAGCTCCGCGCCCGCCAGCGCGGTGGAGCGCGTGTTCACCAGCGGGTGGAACCACGCCGCCTCCGCCCCGGCCAGCGCCGCGTCCAGCAGCACGGCGACGCTGCCGGGCGGCGCGTTCACCAGGGCCAGCGGCGTCACGCTGCCCGGCTCCACGCCCAAGGTCGCGCGCAATTCATCCGCGCTGCCCATGGACACGCGCCCCCACCCGGCCAGGCGCGCCAGCGCGTTGACCGACACCTGCCGGTGCTCCTCCAGCACCGCCAGCGCGAAGCCGCCATCCCGCCGCCGCAGGAACAGGTTTTTTGAATGTGCGCCGGGCAGCGCGCCGCGCAACGCCTGGGATTCCGCCACCTTGAACACGGCGGCGTGCGACACCGTGCGATGCGCCACGCCGAGTGCCGTGAGCCGCGCGAGCAGGCCTTCGGGCGTCACGGGAGGCGCCGCGGCTTCGCCGTGGCAACGCAGCGCCCCCGCACAGGAGGAAGCGCCCTGACCGGGGCCCCCGCCGCGTCGCGCAGCGACGTGGTGGGGATTATCGGTACCACAGCGACGGCAGCCACATCACGACGCCGGGCACGTAGGTGCACAGCAGCAGCACGCCGACCAGCGGCACCATGAACGGCAGCACCCCCTTGGCCGCATCCTCGAAGGAGATGCCGCCCACGCGGGCCAGGATGAACACCACGATCCCGACGGGGGGCGTCAGCAGCCCGATGCACAGGTTCAGCACCATGATGAGGCCGAAATGCACCGGGTCCACGCCGATCGTCTCCATCACCGGCAGCATGATGGGCGTGAGGATGAGGATGGCCGGCAGCGGCTCGATGGCCAGCCCCACGATGAGCAGGAAGATGTTGGCCAGCAGCAGGATCAGCCATTTCTGCTCGGTGATCGCCAGCACCCAGCCCACCACCTGCTCGCTCGCGCGCGTGGTGGTCAGCATCCAGCCGAACGCCTCGGAGGCGGCGACGATCAGCAGGATGGTGGCGGTGATCTCCACCGTCTCGAAGCTTACCTTGGCGATCGCGCGCAGCCCCAGCGTGCGGTAGACGACGACGCCCAGCAGCAGCGCCCAGGCCACCGCGCAGATCGCGCCCTCGGTGGGCGTGAACAGCCCCGCGCGCATGCCGCCGATGATCAGCACGGGCGTGAGCAGCGGCAGGATGCCGCGCGCCAGCGTGCGCCCCATCTCGTACAGCCGGAACTGCGCGTCGGCGCCGTAGCCGTGGCGCACGGCATACCAGCGCACCATGCACATCAGGCAGACCGCCACCAGCAGCCCCGGCACAATGCCGGCGGCGAACAACTGCCCGATGGAGGCGTTGGCCGACACGCCATACACCACCAGCGGCAGGGACGGCGGCAGCAGCGGCCCCAGCATGGAGCTCGCCGCCGTGATGCCCACCGCGAATTTGGGGTCGTAGCCATGCGCGCGCATCGCCCGCACCTCGATGGTGCCCAGCCCCGCGGCGTCGCCCACCGCCGTGCCCGACATGCCGGCGAAGACGACGGAGCCCACCACGTTCACCTGGCCCAGCCCGCCGCGCATCCAGCCCACCGCGGCCACCGCGAAGGCGTAGATGCGCTCGGTGATGCCGGACGAGTTCATCAGCATGCCGGCGAAGATGAAGAAGGGCACGCAGAGCAGCGGAAAGGAATCCACGCCGCCCACCATGCGGTGCACGATGGCGAGCAGCGGGATGGAGCCGTCCAGCAGCGCGAAGATCACCCCCGCACCGGCGAGTGCGATGGCGACGGGAACGCCGATCGCCATCAGCGCCAGGAACCCCAGCAGCAGGATGGCGGCGGTCATGCCAGCACGTCCTGCGCCGCCGGCGCGTCGCCGTGCCGCCAGCGCCGCCACACCCACTGCACCTCGCGCCCCAGCATCAGCACGAAGCCCGCGCAGACCGGCCAGTACACCCAGGCCAGCGAGGCATCGAGGCTGTCCATCGGCATCACGCCCATGCGGTCGGCCAGGTCGAAGGAGATCCAGGCGCCGAAGGCCCAGAAGCCCAGGCGGATGGCGTCCTGCACCGCCCGCAGCGCGGCGCGCGCGCGCGCGGGCAGCGCGTGCTCCAGCGCCTCCACGCGGATGTGGGTGCCGCGCCGCACCGCGCCGGCCGCGCCGATGAAGGTCAGCACGACCAGCAGGTAGCGCGCCGCCTCCTCCGTCCAGGAGATGCTGTCGTTCATCACGTAGCGCGAGAAGAACTGGGTGAAGACCAGCGCGCCGAGCACCCACAGCAGGAGAAGGCCGGCCCATTCCTCCGGCCCGTGGTTGCGCCAGCGGAAATGCCGCAGGTCGTCGGCGTAGCCGGCCTCCTCGGCCATTCCCACGCCCTCGAACGGCTTCTGCGCCATCGCCCGCCTCCCCCCTATGCTTGGAGGGAAGCGGACACGCCGCCGCCGCGCCTGTCAAATCACCCCACGGAGGTGACGTTCATCCCCGCCGGCACCCAGCGGAACGCCTCGCCCTGGCGGGCCACGTGGCCCAGGCCGGGCCAGGGGAAGTGGTAGGACAGCATGTGGTGGCGGTCGGTCGCGATGCGCTCCAGCATGCGCCGGCGCGTGCGGGCGCTCTGCGCGGGGTCGGTGTCGAAGGCGAATTCCCAGTCGGGGCGGCCCAGCATCACCGCGTGGTGGTGCGCCAGGTCGCCCGTGTTCACCACCGTCATCGGCCCGTTCGTGATGGCGTAGACGTGGTGCCCCACCGTGTGGCCGGGCGCGGCCAGCGCCACCACCCCGGGCGCCACCGGCTGCTCGTCGCGCACCATCACCAGGCGGTCGCGGTAGGCTTCCAGGTTCTTGCGCGCGCCGTCGATGAACGGGACCATGAAGGCCGGGCCGCGCTTGTTGCCCTCGTCGGTCCAGAAGCGCAGGTCGGCCTCGCTCACCGCCACCTGGGCGTTGGGGAAGACGCGGTTGCCCTGCGCGTCCACCAGGCCCCAGCAATGGTCGCAATGCGCGTGGGTCAGCACCACCATGTCGAACTGCTCGGGCGCGAAGCCGGCGGCGCGCAGGTTGGCCAGCAGCTTGCCGGTGGTGGGGCCGAACATGCGGCTCGCCTCGCCCATGCTCTCGCCCATGCCGGTGTCGAACAGGATCAGCTGGCGGCCGGTGTTGAGCACCAGGGCGTTCTGCTCCAGCAGCACGCCGTCGCCGGGCAGGAAGTTCTCGCGCAGCACCTGCTGCATCTGCTCGGCGGGCGCGGAGGGGAAGCCGTCGGCCGGGCGGCCCAGCGGCAGCGCGCCGTCGGAGACCACCGTGGCCTCGAAGGCGCCGATGCGGAAGCGGTACCAGGCCGGCGCCTGGGTGCCCAGCATGGGCGCGGCGGCCCGCGCTGCGAGGGGGGCGAGGGCGAGGGTGGCGGCGAGGCCCATGGCCCCGCGGCGGGTGGCGTGCATCCGTGTGTCCTCCGGTGTCGTTGCTTGCGCCGAGGCTAGGGCAATCGTTGCGCGCGCATCCATCGAAATCGCCACGGCCCCGCTTGCGCCCGGCGCGCCGATGCCGCAGGAATGGCCACAGACACATGGGGGCGCGCCCGCCGGCAATGCCGGAGCGGCGCTGAGAGGCGGGGGCCAGCCCCGCGACCCTGGAACCTGATCCGGTTCGTACCGGCGGAGGGAATGGTGTCGGGGCACGCGCGCGCGCCTTCCCTCCGGACTGCATCCTGGGAGGGATCATGCTCAACCGCCGCCACCTGCTCGCCGCGCCCCTGGCCGTGCCGCTCGCCGCCAGCGCGCAGACGGCCCGCGCCCGCACCCTGCGCTTCATGCCCCAGGCGGCGCTGGCGGTGCTGGACCCGGTGTTCAACCCCTCCACCATCATCACCACCCACGGCTTCTGCGTGTGGGACACGCTGTACGGTGCCGACCGCGCCATGCGCCCGCATCCGCAGATGGCGCGCGGCCACGCCGTCAGCGCGGACGGCCTCGAATGGCGCATCACCCTGCGCGAGGGCCTGCGCTTCCATGATGGCGAACCGGTGCGCGGGCGGGACTGCGTGGCCTCCATCCGCCGCTGGGCGCAGCGCGACAATTTCGGCGGCGCCCTGATGCGCGTCGTGGCGGAACTCGACGCGCCCGACGACGCCACGATCCGCTTCCGCCTCACCCGCCCATTCCCGGCCCTGCCCGACGCGCTGGCGAAACCCGGCAGCAGCCCCTGCTTCATGATGCCCGAGCGCTTCGCCACCCTGCCCGCCGACCGTCCGCTGGGCGTGGACGCGATGATCGGCTCCGGCCCCTGGCGCTTCCTGCCCGGCGACTGGGTGCAGGGCGCCCGCGCCGCCTACGCCCGCAACGAGCACTACGTGCCGCGCGACGAGCCGGCCGAGGCGATGACCGGCGGCAAGCGCGTGCATTTCGACCGCCTGGAGCTCACCTGGATCCCCGATGGCGGCACCGCGGCCGCCGCACTCCGCACCGGCGAGGTGGACTGGGTGGAATACCCCCTGCCCGACCTGGTGCCGGTGCTGGAGCGCGACCGCGGCGTCCGCACCCAGGTCTACGACCCCAACGGCTTCCTGGGCTTCCTGCGCTTCAACCACCTGCACGCCCCGTTCAACGACGTGCGCGTGCGCCGCGCCATCCGCGACCTGCTGGTGCAGCCGGACTTCATGCAGGCCGTGGCCCTGCCGGGCGACTGGCAGGAATGCCACTCGACCTTCGCCTGCTCCCTGCCCGGCGCGCTGGAATTCCCGCCCGCCCCCCGCGGCCCGGCGGCGGCCGAGCGCGCCCGGAGCGCGCTGCGCGACGCCGGCTACAACGGCGAGCCGATCATCCACATCAACCCCAGCGACTTCCCGGCGGTGACGCAGCAGGGCCGCGTCACGGTGGCCGCCATGCGCGCCATCGGGCTGAACATGCAGCCGTTGGAAAGCGACTGGGCGACGGTCCTCGCCCGCCGCGCCAACCGCGCGGCACCCGCGCAGGGCGGCTGGCACCTGCACAACACCAACGCGCCGGCAGCGACCATCGCCAACCCCGCGGTGAGCTTCGTCATCCGCATGAACGGCAACGCCGCCTGGCCCGGCTGGCCGGAGGATCCGGCCGTGGAAGCGGAGGTGACGGCCTGGTTGGAAGCCCCAGATTCCGAGGCGCAGGCCGCCGCCATGCGCCGGTTGCAGGAGAAGGCGTGGGACAGCGTGCCCATCGCCCCCACCGGCCTGTTCCGCCTGCGCACAGCCTTCCGCGCCGACCTGTCGGGGGTGCTGCAGGCGCCGAGCCCGATGCTGTGGAACCTGCGCCGGGGTTAGGGTCAGCCCGGCAGTGGCGCGTCGCGCTTTCCATCCATGTGGATGAAGGCGAAGTGCGTGGCCCAGTAGCCATCATCCAGGTGGCTGTTGGGATGCGGGTCGGGCAGCGTCCTGGGGCGACCGAAGCCGCCGCGGCCCACGGAGATGTCGTGGAACCACATCTCCACCCGCTCGAAGTAGCGGCCGAAATAGGCCGTGACGGCAGGGATGTCCCCCTCGCCGAACAGCACGTCGCAGCCCGAATTGGTGGTGTCGGAGGTGGTGCGGTCCTCGAACCACCCGGCGTGGTGGGTGCGCCAGAGCGGGCGCGTCGCGTTGTGGTGGTCCACGGCGTGCAGCGCACCGGACTGGATGTAGGGGAAGTAAGGATTGTAGATGAACTGGAAGGTGATCTTGCCATCGGGCTTCAGCAGGCGCAGCGCGTCGCGCAGGATCAGGTCGCGCGTCTGGAACACGCAGATGTGCTGCAGGGAGATGGTGCAGTACACGAAGTCATAGCTGCCGCTCGGGGCGTCGCCGCAGTTGGTGCCATCCGTCACCCAGAACCGGCTGCCCGGGGTGCGTTCGCGCGCAAGGCCGACCATCACGGAGCTGATGTCCGCGCCGTCCACCTCGCCGAAGAGGCGGCGCATCCGGCGCACCATGCGCCCCTCGCCGCAGGCGATGTCGAAGGCGCGCCGCTTGCCGAAATCCTCGAAGAGCGGACGGCGGATGTCTGCGTTGCGGAACAGCAGGTTGGTCTCGTAGGGCAGGTTCTCGTGAAAGTCGTAGGACCCGACCACGCCCTCCCAGGAACGCTTGGCATTCTCCTCGTAGAAATTTTTCTGCATCGTGGCGTAGCGCCGAATGCTCTCCGTCCCTGCGCTGTCTTCGCCCGTCATCCGTGATCCATCCGTCAACCGAGGCTGGACGGTACCCCCACCGTTCCCATGCGTGCAAGCTGGCGCCCCCGCGCTTGCCGGCGACCCGCTTTCCCGCCTAAGATGCGGGCGAGCGCGGGCGTAGTTCAGAGGTAGAACGTCAGCTTCCCAAGCTGAATGTCGGGGGTTCGATTCCCCCCGCCCGCTCCATCGCCGCGCCGCAACATCCCGCCCGCATCCCGCGTTCCCCCCACGATGAACGCCGCCACGCCCCCCGGCCCCCAGATGTGGGGCGGCCCCGAATGCAGCATGGTGCGCGTCGGCCAGGACATGCGCGACCAGTTCGCCGACACCGGCCACACCCTGCGCGCCGTGCGCGACCTCGAGGCCTGCGCCGCCCTGGGCCTGCGCGTCCTGCGCTACCCCGTCTCGTGGGAGCGCGTCTCGCCCGACCACCCGGACGAGTGCGACTGGGCCTGGCACGACGCGCAGCTCGACGCCATGCGCCGCATGGGCATCCGCCCCATCTTGGGCCTCGTCCATCACGGCGGCGGCCCGCGCCGCACCAGCCTGGCCGACCCCCACTTCGCCACCAGGCTGGCCGAGTTCGCCGGTCAGGTCGCCCGCCGCTACCCCTGGGTGACGGACTGGACGCCGGTGAACGAGCCGGTGACGACCGCCCGCTTCTCCGGCCTCTACGGCCACTGGTACCCGCACCGCGAGGACGAGCGCGCCTTCCTGCGCATCCTCGCCAACGAATGCCGCGCCGTGGTCCTGTCCATGCAGGCCATCCGGGCCGAGATCCCCGCCGCGCGCCTCGTGCAGACGGAGGATTTGGGCAAGACCTTCTCCCGCCGCGGCATGCGCGCCCAGGCCGCCTACGACAACGCCCGCCGCTGGCTGGGCTTCGACCTGCTGCTGGGCCGCATCGCCCCGCGCTCCTTCTGGCACGCGCGCATGGTGGCGGCCGGCGTGCCGCCCGCCTGGCTGGCGGAGTTCCGCCGCGCCCCCATCGGCCCGATGATGCTGGGCTTCAACCACTACGTCACCAGCGAGCGCTTCCTGGACGACCGCCTGGCGCTGTACCCGCGCAACCTGCACGGCGGGAACGGCCGCGTGCGCTACGTGGACACGGAGGCGCTGCGCGTGCCCATGCCCGCCGGCAGCACCGGCTGGCTGCCCCGCATGCGCGAGGCGATGGACCGCTACCCCGGCCTGCCGGCGGCGGTGACGGAGGTCCACCTGGGCTGCGAGGACCCCGCCCACCAGATCCGCTGGCTGGCCGAGTGCTGGGAGGCCGCGCGCACCCTGCACGCCCAGGGCTACCCGGTGGAGGGCGTCACCGCCTGGTCGCTGTTCGGCGCGGTGGACTGGTGCTCCCTGCTGACGGAGCGGCGCGGCCGCTACGAGCCGGGGGTGTTCGACGTCTCCTCCGGCACGCCGCGCCCCACGCCGCTGGCCGCCGCGGTCGCTGCCTGCGCGAGGGGCGGCGCCTTCGAGCACGAGGCGCTGTCCGCCCCCGGCTGGTGGCGCCACCCGGGGCGGCTGCACCCCGGCCTGGTCATTCCCGCCGCCGCACCACGGTGACGGAGCAGGGCGCGCCCCGCGCCAGCTCCGCGCTCGTGCTGCCCAGCACGCGCCGGCCGATGCCGTCCGCGCTGGCCCCCAGCACCAGGTGGTCCACGGCGTTCGTCTCCACGTATTCCATGAGGGCGCCGGCCACGCTCGCCGCCTCCAGCACGTGGAAGGTCACGCGCCCGTCGGGCAGCTCCATCGGGGCGGCCCAGTGGCGCAGCTCCAGCAGGCGCTGGAGGTGGCGGTTGCGCCCCTCCTCGTCCAGCGTCGTGTCCATGCGCAGCAGGTTGGTGCGCAGCACGTTCAGGCAGGCCAGCCGTGCGCCCGGTGTGGCCGCCAGCACGTGCCGCAGCGTGCGGCGCAGCGCCTCGTCCAGGCCGGCATCGCCCCCC
>JALHNW010000041.1 GCA_022843345.1 Rubritepida sp.
CGCCACCAGCAGGAGGGCGGCGGCATTGGCCGCGTGGATCGGCGCCTTGGAGCCGCCGCCGGTCCGCATGCCGGCCAGCAGCGTGGCGCCGACCGCGCCGACGGCGGCCGATTCCGTGGGCGTGGCGATGCCGGCCAGCGTGGAGCCCAGGATGGCGACGAGCAGCACGATGGGCGCGACGAGGACCTCCGTCAGCTCGGCCCAGGTGACGGTGCCGGCCTCGGCGGCGGGCACGGCGGGGCCGGTGGCGGGGCGCCACCAGCAGATGACGCCCTGGTAGATGATGTACATCGCGGTGAGGACGAGGGAGGGGATCATCGCCCCCGCGTAGAGGTCGCCCACCGAGATGGTGTCGATGCTGAACAGCCCCTGGGAAAGCTGCGCCTGCTGGTAGGCGGAGGCCAGCACCTCGCCCAGCACGATCATCACGGTGGCGGGCGGGATGATCTGGCCCAGCGTGCCGGCGGCGCAGATGGAGCCGGTGGCGAAGCCCGCGTCGTAGCGGTGGCGCATCATGGCGGGCAGGGCGATGAGGCCCATGGTGACGACCGTCGCCCCCACCACGCCGGCGGAGGCACCGAGCAGCGCGCCCACCACGGTGACGGAGATGGCGAGCCCGCCATTCACCGTGCCGAAGAGGCGGCCCATCGCTTCGAGCAGGTCGGGCGCGATGCGCGAGCGCTCCAGCATCATGCCCATGAAGATGAAGAGCGGGATGGCGATGAGCGTGTCGCTGGTCATGGTGCCGAAGACGCGCTGCGCCAGCGCGCCCAGCAGGAAGGCGTCGAACACGCCCAGCAGGATGCCCAGCCCGCCGAAGAACATGGCGCAGCCGGTGAGGATGAAGACGACGGGCAGGCCGATCATGATGCCCGTGCAGAGCACGAACATCATCCCGATGTTGAGCCACAGGCCGGGCCCGGTCATGCCGGGTGCCCCGGCATGAGTCTCTGCTTGGCGCGCGGCCGAACCCCCAACCCCGCGCGCATCACGCCTCGCCCATCGTGCGGCGGTGCGGGAAGGCGGTGCGCTCGCGCCCCGCCAGGACGCCCAGGGCGCGGAGGAGGATGGACAGGCCCTGGAGCGCCAGCAGCCCCGCCATCACCAGGATGAGGCCTTTCAGGTAGGGCTGGAGCGGCAGGCCCCCATGGGTCATCGGCCCCTCGTTCAGCCGGAAGGAGACCATCACGTAGCCCCAGGAGGCCCAGACCAGCAGCGCGCAGAAGGGCCAGACGAGCAGGATGATGCCCAGCGCCTCCAGCGCCGCGCGGCGGCGTTCGGACCAGCCGCCATACCAGAAGTCCACGCGCACATGGCCGTCGAGCATGTAGACGTAGCCGATGGCCAGCATGAACAGCACGGCGTGGATGTAGGTCACGCCCTCCTGCGCCCAGGGGTAGGAGGTGCCGAAGCCGTAGCGCAGCACCACCACCGCGAATTGCCAGGCCACCAGCGCCACCGCCAGCCACTTCACCGACTGGCCGATGATGCGGGAAGCGGCGTCGATGCCGTCGGCGAGGCGCAGGAAGAAGCCCACCTCAACCCCGCCGGATGGCGAGGGCGCGCGTGTTGAAGATCGCCCCGTAGCTCTGCATCATGTAGGTCTGGCTGCGCTCGCGGTAGGCGGCGTAGCTGTCGGCGATCGCCTTCACCTGCGGGTCGGCATGGGCGCGGAACTCGGCCATCATGTCGGCGGCGGTGTTGGCGAAGACGCCCAGCAGGGGTGCGGGCACCTCGCGCACCGTGACGCCGTGGCGGGACACCAGCTCGGCCAGCGCGATGGGGTGGCGGGTGTCGTATTCCGTCGTCGTCTCCTCGTGCAGGCTCAGCGCCGCGATGCGGACCACGGTCTTGAGGTCGTCCGGCAGGGCGTTCCAGCGGGCCATGTTGATGCCGATCTCCTCCGCGCTCGAAGGCTCCTGCACGCCGGGGTAGTAGTAGTTCTTGGCGACCTGGTGCAGGCCGAGCGGCAAGTCGGAGAAGGGACCGACGAACTCGGCGGCGTCGATGGTGCCGGATTGCAGCGCCGAGAAGATCTCGCCCGCCGGCAGCGTGACGACGGAGGCGCCGGCGCGGCGGAACATCTCGCCGCCCAGGCCGGCGGTGCGGAAGCGCAGGCCGCGGAAGTCGTCCACCGTGCGGATCTCGCGCCGGAAGAAGCCCATCCATTGCGGGCCGCTGTCGCCCACGATGAAGGGCTTGATGCCGAAGCGGGCATACATGGCGTCGTAGAGCGCCTGGCCGCCGCCATGCATCATCCAGCCCTGGCGTTCGTAGGCGGTGAGGCCGAAGGGGAAGGAGCCGAAGAAGCCGATGCCGGGCGACTTGCTGATCCAGAAGGAGGGCACGCCGTGGTAGAGGTCCGCCGTGCCGGCGGCCACCGCATCAAACGCCCCAGGGGCGGGCACCACCTCGCCGGCGGCGAAGAGGCGGACCGTGAGGCGCCCGCCGGAGAGCTGGCCGATGCGGTCGGCGCAGCGCTGCGCGGCCACGCCCGGGCCGGGCAGGTTGCGCGGCCAGATGGTGACCATGCGCCACTCGATGCGGCCCTGCGACAAGGCGGGCGTGGCGAGCGTCGTGGCGGCGGCCGCGGCGGATGCGGCGACGAGGTTGCGGCGTTGCATGTCTGTCTGTCTCCGGGGGGTGTCAGGTGAAGCGCGGGAAGTCGGGGCCGTCGAGCGGCGCGCCGTCGGGCAGGCGGATGTGGCGCAGCGGCGGCGAGCCGCGGCCCTGGCGGTCGATGAACACCGCGTCGTCGCCGACCCAGCGCGCCGAGAAGACGCGGCGGCGGAGCGCGCTGCCCGTGTTGGCCGGGGCGCCGTGGACGGTGTGGAAGTCGAAGGCCACCGCGTCGCCCGGCTCCATCGCCCAGCCCATGATGCGGAGCTCGTCGCGGCGCGAGTCGATGTTGGGGAGTTCCTCCGTGTCGTCGCCCTCGAACAGGTCGGTGCCGTCGAAGCGCTTGGGGCGGTGGTTCTTCCAGCGATGCGAGCCGGCCACGCATTCCAGCGCCTGCTCGCGCGAGACGGGGTCGAGCGGAATCCAGAAGCTCACGCTCTGCTCGCCGCCCACGCAGTAATAGGGGCTGTCCTGGTGCCAGGGGGTGACGATGCTGGTGCCGGGTTCCTTCACCAGGATGTGGTCGTGGAAGAAGCGGGCGCCCTGGCTGCCCATGAGGGTACGGGCCAGCGCCGCGCCTGGGCCGTGCAGCACGAAGTCCCGGTATTCGGGGATGCGCTGCCAGTTGCACAAATCCTGGAAGAAGCGGGCCGAGCCGTCCTTGGGCGTGTAGGAGCGCTCGTAGATTCCCGGGTGGGCCATCAGCGTGTCGGTGCCGGCGCGCAGGGGCTCGACCCAGTCGCGGAAGGCGCCGCGGAGCAGGAGGACGCCATCCTCGCGGAATTGCGCGGCCTGGGCTTCGGTCACGTCCATCGCTGTGCCTCTCCGGTTGGCCCGATCATCCGGGCGCGGGGTGCGCGTGTAAAGACATGTCAGGCGGGGCGGAGCGTGACCTCGGCCCATTCCGTGCCGGATTCGGGCAGGATGCGCGCGGGGCTGCGTTCCAGCGCGGCGGCGTCCAGCGCGTGCAGGGTGTGTTCGCCGATGCGGGCGGTGCCGCGCAGGATGAACACGAAGGTGGCCGTGCTTTCGGCGGCGTCGGTGCGGCGCGTGACGGCATGCGCCATGGCGCCGCGGCGGGTGATGACGTTGAAGGCCAGCACCGGGCCGGCATGAAGCGTGGCGTTGATCGAATCCTCGCCGCGGAAGGAGTGGGGGGCGGGGCCGATGGGGGCGCCGTCGAAGCGCAGGCCGTCGCCGATCACGGTCAGCGTGCGGTCGAAGCCTGCATAGTCGCTGAAGGCGCCGTCCTTCGTGATCTCGGCCAGGCTCAGGCGCCAGTCGTCGTCGGCGTGCCAGGCGACCTCGTGGCTGATGCCGCCGCCGTTGCGCCAGGGTCGGGTTTCGTAGTCCGCGCGGCGCAGGACGCGCATCACAGGATGCCCGGCAGGTCGAGGCCCATCCTGCGGGCGTGGTCCTTCGCAATGTCGTAGCCGGCATCGGCGTGGCGCATCACGCCCGTCGCCGGGTCGTTCCACAGCACGCGGCCGACGCGGCGCGCGGCCTCGGGCGTGCCGTCGCAGACGATCACCATGCCGCTGTGCTGGGAGTAGCCCATGCCGACGCCGCCGCCATGGTGCAGCGACACCCAGGTGGCGCCCGAGGCGCAGTTCAGCAGGGCGTTCAGCAAGGGCCAGTCGGAGACGGCGTCGGAGCCGTCGAGCATCGCTTCCGTCTCGCGGTTCGGGGATGCGACGCTGCCGGAATCCAGGTGGTCGCGGCCGATGACCAGGGGGCCGACCTCGCCGCGCGCCACCATCTCGTTGAAGGCCAGGCCGATGCGGTGGCGGTCGCCCAGGCCGACCCAGCAGATGCGCGCGGGCAGGCCCTGGAAGGCGATGCGCTGCTTCGCCATGTCGAGCCAGCGGTGCAGGTGCGTGTCGTGCGGCATCAACTCGCGCACCTTGGCGTCGGTCTTGGCGATGTCCTCAGGGTTGCCGGACAGGGCGGCCCAGCGGAAGGGACCGATGCCGCGGCAGAACAGCGGGCGGATGTAGGCGGGGACGAAGCCGGGGAAGTCGAAGGCGTTGGCCAGCCCTTCGTCCTTCGCCATCTGGCGGATGTTGTTGCCGTAGTCGAGCACGGCCGCACCCATGCGCTGGAAGTCCAGCATGGCCTGGACGTGCTGCACCATGGAATGCTTGGCGGCGGCGGCGACGGCCTTCGGGTCGGCCTCGCGCTTCGCCTCCCATTCCGCCAGCGTCCAGCCGGCGGGGAGGTAGCCGTTGGACGGGTCGTGCGCGCTGGTCTGGTCGGTCACGATGTCGGGCACCACGCCACGGCGGACCAGCTCGGGGAAGATCTCGGCGGCGTTGCCGAGCAGGCCGACGGAGATGGCGCGGCCCTCGTCGCAGGCCGCGCGGATCATGGACAGCGCCTCGTCCAGCGTGGCGGCCTGGTGGTCCAGGTAGCGGGTTTCCAGCCGCTTCTCGATGCGCGAGGGCTGGCATTCCACGGCCAGCACGCAGGCGCCGGCGAAGACGCCCGCCAGCGGCTGCGCGCCGCCCATGCCGCCCAGCCCCGCGGTGAGGATCCACCGGCCCTTGAGCGAGCCGCCGAAATGCTGGCGCCCGGCCTCGACGAAGGTCTCGTAGGTGCCCTGCACGATGCCCTGCGAGCCGATATAGATCCAGGAGCCGGCCGTCATCTGGCCGTACATCATCAGCCCCTTGCGATCGAGCTCGTTGAAGTGCTCCCAGTTCGCCCAGGCGGGGACGAGGTTGGAGTTGGCGATCAGCACGCGCGGCGCGTCGGCATGGGTGCGGAAGACGCCGACGGGCTTGCCGGACTGCACCAGCAGCGTCTCGTCGCCCTCCAGCCGGCGGAGCGTGGAGACGATGCGGTCGAAGCTGTCCCAGTCGCGCGCCGCGCGGCCGATGCCGCCATAGACGACGAGGTCGCCGGGGCGCTCCGCCACCTCGGGGTCGAGGTTGTTCATCAGCATCCGCAGCGGCGCCTCGGTGGCCCAGGATTTCGCGGAGAGTTCCAGGCCGCGGGCGGCGCGGATGATGCGGTCGTTCCTCACAGGCTCAGCTCCGTCAGTTCGGCGATCTGGGGCAGCAGCGCGATGGCTTCCTGCATGTCGGGGGCCATGTGGCGGTCCTCCTCCAGCGTCGGCACCGTGGCGCGCAGCAACGCGCGGGCGCGCTCCAGCGCGGGGGAGGACGGCAGCGGGGCGTGGAAGTCGCAGCCCTGGGCGGCGGCCAGGAACTCGATGCCCAGGATGGCGCGCAGGTTCGCGGCCATGGGCAGCAGGCGGCGCGCGGCGTGGGTGGCCATGCTGACGTGGTCCTCCTGGTTCGCGCTGGTGGGGATGGAGTCCACGCTGGCGGGCGTGGCGCGCTGCCGGTTCTCGGCCACCAGGGCGGCCGCCGTCACCTGCGGCAGCATGAAGCCGCTGTTCAGGCCCGGCCGCGGCGTGAGGAAGGCGGGCAGGCCGGAGAGCGCCGGGTCGGTCAGCATGGCGACGCGACGCTCGGCGATGGAGCCGATCTCGCAGAGCGCGAGGGCGATGATGTCGGCGGCGAAGGCCACCGGCTGGGCGTGGAAGTTGCCGCCGCTGATCACCTCGGCTTCGCCGCTGAACACCAGCGGGTTGTCGGAGACGCCGTTGGCCTCCGTCTCCAGCGTGGCGGCGGCGTCGCGCAGGATGTCGAGCACGGCGCCCATCACCTGCGGCTGGCAGCGCAGGCAGTAGGGATCCTGCACGCGCGGGTCGTCCACGCGGTGGGAGGCGCGGATGGCGCTGCCCGCCATCAGGGCGCGCAGGGCGGCAGCCGATTCCGCCTGGCCGCGATGGCCGCGCAGGGCGTGGATGCGCGCGTCGAACGGGCCGTCGCTGCCCTTCGCCGCGTCGGTGGACAGCGCGCCGGTGACCAGGGCGGCGCGGAAGCACTCCTCCGCCTCGAACAGCGCGGCCAGCGCCAGCGCGGTGCTGACCTGGGTGCCGTTCAGCAGCGCCAGCCCTTCCTTGGGGCCGAGCTCCAGCGGCTGCATGCCGTGCAGCGCCAGGGTGGCGCCGGCCTCGCCATGGCCGAGGAAGGCGCCCACGCCCATCAGCGCCGCCGTCATGTGGGCCAGCGGCGCCAGGTCGCCGGACGCGCCCACCGAACCCTGGCCGGGGATCACCGGCAGCAGGCCGTGGTCCAGCGCCGCCTGCAGCGCCTCGATCACCGCCCAGCGCACGCCCGAGGCGCCCTGGGCCAGCGACCCCAGCTTCAGCGCCAGCACCAGCCGCACCACCGGCGCGGGCAGCGCCTCGCCCACGCCGGCGGCGTGGGACAGCACGATGTTGCGCTGGAGCGTCAGCAGGTCGGCGTCCGGGATGCGGACATGCGCCAGCTTCCCGAAGCCGGTGTTGATGCCGTAGACCGCCTCGCCCTTCGCCACGATGGCGGCGACGGTGGCCGCGCCCGCCTCGACGGCGGGGCGGCACGCTTCGTCCAGGGTCGGCGTCTCGCCGCGCCAGACGCGGCGCCAGAGCGACAGGTCGGCCTGGCCGGGGGACAGAATCATGCGCCTCTCCAGATGCGGGCGTGCAGCGGGTTGAAGCCCATGCGGGCGACGAGTTCAGCGGGTTCGGCCGCGTCCCAGATCGCCAGGTCGCACCACTTGCCGGGCTCCACCGTGCCGCATTCGTGCAGCAAGCCCAGCGCGCGGGCGGCCTCGCGCGTCACGCCCGCGATGCACTCGGCCACGGTGAGGCGGAAGAGCGTGGCGCCCATGTTCATCGCCAGCAGCAGCGAGGTCAGCGGCGAGGTGCCGGGGTTGCAGTCGGTGGCCAGCGCGATGCGCGCGCCGTGGCGGCGCAGGGCGGCGACGGGGGGCATCTGCGTTTCGCGCAGGGCGTAGAAGGCGCCGGGCAGCAGCACGGCGACGGTGCCGGCGCGGGCCAGGGCGGCGGCGCCTTCCTCGTCCGTGTGCTCCAGGTGGTCGGCGGACAGGGCGCCGTGCTCGGCGGCCAGCGCCGCGCCGTGCAGGTTGGACAGCTGGTCGGCGTGCAGCTTCACCGGCAGGCCATGCGCGGCGGCGGCGGCGAACACGCGGCGGGTCTGGTCGGGGGTGAAGGCGATGCCCTCGCAGAAGGCGTCCACCGCGTCGGCCAGGCCCTCGCGCGCGATGGCGGGGAGCATGTCGTCGCAGACGGCGCGGATGTGGGCGTCGCGGTCGCCCTGCGCCTCTGGCGGCAGGGCGTGGGCGCCGAGGAAGGTGGTGCGGACGGTCACGCGGCGATGCTCGGCAAGGGCGCGGGCCACCCGCAGGCAGCGGGACTCGGTTTCCGTGTCGAGGCCGTAGCCGCTCTTGACCTCGATGGTGGTCACGCCCTCGGCCAGCAAGGCGTCGAGGCGGGGCAGGGACTCGCGCAGCAAGGTCGCCTCGTCGGCGGCGCGGGTGGCGCGGACGGAGGACAGGATGCCGCCGCCCTCGCGCGCGATTTCCTCGTAGGTCGCGCCTTCCAGCCGCCGCTCGAACTCGCGCGCGCGGTTGCCGGCGAAGACCAGGTGTGTGTGGCAATCCACCAGGCCGGGGGTGCAGAGGCGGCCGCCCATGTCGTGCGTCGCCGCGGCCTCGTGCGCGGGCAGGGCGGCTTCGGGGCCGGCCCAGGCGATGCGGCCGTCGCGCGCGGCCACCGCGCCGCGCGTGACCAGCGATGACCCTTCGGCCATCGTCAGCAGGCGAAGGTTCCGCCAGACCGTGTCGAAACGCATGGACGCACCCCCGGGGGCTTCATGTATAGACATAAACGGATGGCGCGCCGGCCGTCCAGCGGATTCGGAGGGCGTGGCGGATGCGGTTCTGGGTGGACGAGGCGTGGCTACCCGATGGCTGGGCGCGCGACGTGTGCGTGGAGGTGGCCGACGGCGCGATCATCGCCGTGACGCCGGGGCTGCGGGAGGGGACGCACCTGCGCGGCCGCGCGGTGCCGGGCATGCCGAACCTGCATTCGCACACCTTCCAGCGCGCCATGGCGGGGCTGGCGGAGGTGCGCGGGCCGGACGCCGATTCCTTCTGGACGTGGCGGGAGGTGATGTACCGCTGCCTCGCGCAGATGACGCCGGACGACGTGGAGGCGATCGCCGCGCAGGCGATGGTGGAGATGCTGGAGGGCGGCTTCACCCATCTGGCCGAGTTCCACTACCTGCACCACGCCCCCGACGGGACGCCCTACGACGACCCCGCCGAGATGGCCCTGCGGATCGGCGCGGCGGCGGATGCCACGGGGATCGGGCTGACGATGCTCCCCGTGCTCTACACCCATGGCGGCTTCGGCGGGCAGCCGGCCGCGGCGGGCCAGCGGCGCTTCGTGAACGGCACCGGCGCCTTCCTGCGGCTGGTGGAGCGCACGCGCGCCGCGCTGCCGGGCGTGACCGTCGGCGTGGCGCCGCATTCGCTGCGCGCGGCGACAGGGGGGCAGATCGCGGAGGTGCTGGCGGCCTTTCCCGGCGTGCCCGTCCACATCCACGTGGCCGAGCAGGTGGCCGAGGTGGAGCAATGCCTCGCCTGGTCGGGGCAGCGGCCGGTGGAACACCTGCTGGCGACGCAGGCGGTGGATGCGCGCTGGTGCCTGGTGCACGCCACGCAGATGGAGCCCTTCGAGACGCAGGCCCTGTCGGCCAGCGGCGCGGTGGCCGGGCTGTGCCCGATCACCGAGGCGAACCTGGGCGACGGCTTCTTCGACGCGCGGCGCTTCGCCGGCCCCTGGGGCGTGGGCAGCGATTCCAACGTGGAGATCTCCGCGCCGGGCGAGCTGCGGATGCTGGAATACGGCCAGCGGCTGCTGCACCGCGCGCGCAACGTCATGGCCGGCGGCGAGGGGCGGTCCACCGGCGAGGATCTGTGGGCGGCGGCGCTGCGCGGCGTGGCGCAGGCCTGCGGCGTGCCGGTGGGCGCGATCGCGCCGGGGATGCGCGCGGACATCGCCTGGCTGGATGCCTCGCTGGATGCGGTGGTCTTCGCGCGCGGCGCCGTCACCCGCGTGATGGCGGGCGGGCGCGTGGTGGTGGAGGACGGGCGCCATCACGCGCGGGACGCCGTGGCGGCGCGGTTCGCGCGCACGCTGGGGCGGCTGCGTGGCTGAGACGCTGGCCTCCCGAATCCGCGCGGCGATCGAGGCGCCGATCCGCGCGGGCGAATGGCCGCCGGGCACGCGCATCCCCTTCGAGCACGAGCTGGTGGCGCGCTTCCGCTGCTCGCGCATGACGGTGAACAAGGTGCTGTCCGCGCTGGCGGCCGAGGGGCTGATCACGCGCCGCCGCCGCACCGGCTCGGTGGTGGCCGCACCCTCCGGCGACCGGGCGCTGCTGGAGATCCAGGACCTCGCCGCCGTGGCGCGGCGTGAGGGGAGGGACTACCGGCACCGCGTGCTGTCGCGCCGCGTGGCGCCGGCG
>JALHNW010000042.1 GCA_022843345.1 Rubritepida sp.
CCGGCCCGGCGGCGAGCGCGCGCGCGATGCCGATGCGCTGGCGCTGCCCGCCGCTGAACTCGTGCCCGTAGCGCGCGGCGTGGAAGGGCGCGAGGCCGACGAGGGAGAGCAGCTCCTCCACCCGCGCGCGGCGGGAGGCGGCGTCGCCGATGCCGTGCACCTCCAGCGGCTCGCCCAGCGTCTGGGCCACGGTGAAGCGCGGGTTGAGCGAGGCGTAGGGGTCCTGGAAGACGATCTGCGCGCGGCGGCGGAAGGCCTTGAGCGCGGGGCGGTCCAGCGTGGTGATGTCCGTGCCCTCGAAGCGCACGCGGCCCTCGCTGGGCTCGATCAGGCGCAGCACCAGCCGCGCGGTGGTGGACTTGCCGCAGCCGGATTCGCCGACGAGAGCCAGCGTCTCGCCCTTGTTCACCGTGAAGGACACGCCGTCCACCGCGCGCACGGTGCCGATCCGCTTGGCGCGGATGATCCCCTCGGTGACGGGGTAGTGCTTGGCGATGTCCTGCACCTGGAGCAGCGGGGCCTTCATGCGGCGAGCGACTCCTCGATGGGGGCGCGGATGCACGCGGCGCCGTGGCCGGGCTCCACCTCCAGCAGCGGCGGCTGCGCCGCGTCGCAGGCGGGGATGGCGAAGGGGCAGCGCGGGGCGAAGCGGCAGCCAGGCGGCAGCGCGAAGGGCGGCGGGACCGAGCCGGTGATGGCGAGCAGGTTCTCGCGCTCTTCGTCCAGGCGGGGGATGCTGCCCAGCAGCCCCAGCGTGTAGGGGTGCTGCGGGTCGTCGAAGAGGCGGCGGGCGTCGGTGCGCTCCACCACCTTGCCGGCGTACATCACCGCCACCTCGTCCGCCATCTCGGCCACCACGCCGAGGTCGTGGGTGATGAGGATGATGGCCATGCCCATCTGCGCCTGAAGCTCGCGCAGCAGGTCGAGGATCTGGGCCTGCACCGTCACGTCCAGCGCGGTGGTGGGCTCGTCGGCGATCAGCAGCTTCGGGCTGCCGGCCAGCGCCATGGCGATCATCACCCGCTGGCGCATCCCGCCGGAAAGCTGGTGCGGATACTCCTCTAATCGCCGCTCGGGGGATGGGATGCGCACGCGCCGCAGCGCCTCGATCCCCCGGTCGCGCAGCTCGGCCCGCGACAGGCCGGGCTCGTGCGCCGCCAGCCCCTCGGTGATCTGGAAGCCCACGGAATGCACGGGGTTGAGCGAGGTCATCGGCTCCTGGAAGATCATCGCGATGTCGCGCCCGCGCACCGCGCGCATCTGCGCCGCCGACAGCGCGGCGAGGTCGCGCCCCTCCAGCAGCACGCGCCCGGCGGCGATGCGCCCCGGATGCGCCACCAGCCGCATGATGGAGAGCGAGAGCACCGACTTGCCGCAGCCGCTCTCGCCCACCACGCCCAGCGTCTGGCCGCGGCGGACGGTGAGGGAGACGCCGTCCACCGCCGGCACGTCGCCGCTGCTCGTCCGGAAGACGGTCCGAAGGCCGTCGATCTCCAGCAGCGGCGTGCTCATGCCCACGGAAACGTCGGCGGCGCGATCCTGTCCACCGGCCGGTGTGCCCAGTCCTGTTCCGTCGCCCGGCCGACCACGCGCTTCTGCGCCTCGGCCAGGTGCGCGGAGGCCTGGCGGAAGTCCATCGTCAGCACCTCGCCATCCCTCACCACCTGCCGGCCTTCCACGAAGACGTCCTTCACCGCGCGGTCGCCGGCCGCGTAGATCAGCGAGCGCACCGGGTCGTGGCGGGGCTGCATGCGCGGGTGCGTCGCGTCCACCAGCACGACGTCGGCGCGGCAGCCGGGCGCCAGCCGGCCGATGTCGTCGCGCCCCAGCGCGCGGGCGCCGCCCACGGTCGCGGCGTCGAAGATCTCCGTGGTGGACACGGTGCGCGGGCTGTTCGCCTGCGTGCGCGCGAGGTAGGCGGCGAGGCGCAGCTCATCCAGCATGTTGTGCGGGTAGGTGTCGGTCCCCAGGCCCATGTGGACGCCGCCGCGGACGTAGCGGCCGAAATCCTTCATGGTGATGCCGCGGCGGGCGAAGACGGTGGGGCAATGCGCCACCGTCGCGCCCGTTTCCGCCAGGATGCCCAGGTCGCGGTCGGTGTGCCAGGGCGTTGACGGGTGGTCGTCCAGGAAGATGCCGTGGCCGATGATCGCGCGCTCGTCCAGCAGGCCCATCTCGTGCAGCCACTGGATGGGGGTGAAGCCGTGGCGGCGCGTGATCTCGTGGAACTCCACCACGCTCTGCGCCGCATGGATCTGCCAGGAGATGCCGCGGGCGCGCGCCTCTGCACGGCTGTCGCGCAAAAGTTCCGGCGAGCAGGTGTCGATCTGCGCCGGGCAGGCCATGCCGAAGAGCAGGCCCGAGGGGTGCTGCTCGGCGCGCTGGACCAGGCTGAACGCCTCGTCCATCGCCTTCACGCCGGCCGCCTCGTCCCACTCGTACTCGACGACGTGGCCGTTCTTCGTGAACCAGCGCGCCGAGCGGAACATGGGCGCGATGCACACCCGCATCCCCGCCTCCGCCAGCAGGTCCAGCCAGCCGGGATGGGCCATGGACAGGTCGGCCAGCGTGGTGACGCCCGACAGCAGCAGCTCGCTCAGCGCCACGCGCACGCAATCCGGGATCGCCTCCGAATCGCTGCGGAAGATCGGCATGAATTCGTAGAGCGAGGAGTTGTAGAGGCCGGGGCTGCCGATCTCGTCCAGCAGCCCCTTGTTCATCGGCTCGCTGGTCGGGTGCGAGTGGATATTGACCAGCCCGGGCAGCACCAGCATGCCCGCGCCGTCTATCTCCGTCTCCGCCACGCCTTCGTAGCCGCGGCCGACGAAGCGGATGACGCCGTCCTCCCAGGCCACGTCGGCGCCGGGCATGTAGGCGTGGCGCTTCGCGGATGCGTCCCAGGCGACGACGAGTTCCGCGTTGCGGATGAGGGTGGTGGCCATCACCGCACCGTCCGCACGTCGAGCACCTTGTACAGCCCAGCCCCGTAGAGCCCGTGCGCCCGCACGCCCTGCACGCGGTTGGAGCTGAACAGCGTCAGCGAGGTGCGCGCCACCGTCAGCCACGGCGCCTGCTCGGCCAGCTGGCGCTGGATCAGCGCCGCGTTGCGCGCCCGCTCGGCGGGGTCGAGCGCCGAACGCCCGGCCTCCAGCCACGCATCCGTCTGCGGGTCTGCCCAGTTCATGCGGTTGGGCGTCGGCCGGTTGCGGCTGTGCCAGTACAGGTTCAGCGCGTCGGTCGCGCTGACGTAGGGGTAGGACAGGAAGAAGGCGTCGAACTCCTGCGTCGCCAGCCGGCCCCAGGCCACGGTGGCGTCGAAGAGCTGGATGCGCATCTCGATGCCCACCTGCCGCAGCGCCTGCTGGATGATCTCGCCCATGCGCTGGTTGTCCAGCGTGTTGATGGCGTAGGTCATGAAGGTGGCGCGCTGGCCGTCCTTCACGCGCACGCCGTCCGGGCCCGGGCGCCAACCCGCTTCCTCCAGCGTGCGGATGGCGGCCGCGCGGTCGAAGCCCGGCACCATGCGGTCGCTCTCGGCGTCGAAGTCGGCGGCGTTGGGGTTGACGATGTTGCGCGCGGGCTCGGCCGTGCCGGCCCAGACGGCGCGCACCAGTGCCGGGCGGTCCACCGCCATGTGGACGGCGCGGCGGATGGCGATGTCATTCACCACCGGCTTGTCCACCTTGAAGCCCATGAACACGTCCCAGAAGTAGTTGGGCTGGGTGTGGCGCGTCACGGTGGGCACGCGCGACAGCGCCTCCACGAAGGCGGGCGGGATGTACTGCGTGATGTCGGCCTGCCCGGCCTGGAGGGCGGCGACCCGCGACGCCGCCTCGGGGATCACGCGCCAGGTCACGCGCTCCACCTGGGCCGGGCCGCGGTTGGTGTAGAAGTCGGGGCCCCAGCGATAGGCCTGGTGGCGGTTCAGCACCATCTCCTGCCGCGGCGTCCAGCTGCCCCAGCAGAAGGGGCCGGTGCCGTTGAAGCCCTGCACGCCGAAATTGTCGCCCAGGCGCTCCACCGTCGCCGGGTCGATGGCGGAGGCGAAGAACAGCGTCAGCTGGCTCAGCAGCTCGCTGAACGGGCGGTTCAGCTCGTAGCGCAGCGTGTGGTCGTCAACCGCCGTGATCTCCTTCACGTCGCCCGCGCGCCAGGCGACGGGCGACGTGACGCGCGGCGTGGTGCGGCCGATCCAGCGGTTCAGGCTGAAGGCCATGTCGCGCGCGGTGAAGGCCTTGCCGTCGCAGAAGGTCACGTCGCGCCGCAGGTGGAAGGTGTACACCAGCCCGTCGGGCGAGACCTCCCACCGCTCCGCCAGCAGGGGGCGGATGGTGCGCATGTCGGGCGCCATCGCCACCAGCGTGTCGGCCAGCATGGTCATCACCTCGCCGCCGGCCAGCGCGGTGGAGCGGTGGGGGTCGTAGCGGTCGCTGTCGATCTCGCGCATCACGACGATCTGGTTGCGCGCGGGGGTTTGCGCGTGCGCCGCCCCCGTGATGCCGATGGCGGCGAGCGCCGCGAGTGTGGCCCGTCGAAGCATGGTCACGTCTCCTCTAGATGCGCAGCCGGGGGTCGAGCGCGTCGCGCAGCGCATCCCCCAGCAGGTTGAAGGCGAGCACGATCACGAAGATCCCGAGCGAGGGTATCACGCTGATGTGCGGCGCGATGAACAGGAAGTTGCGACCCTGCGCCGCCATGGCGCCCAGCTCGGCCAGCGGCGGCTGCGCCCCCAGCCCCAGGAAGGACAGCGCGGAGCCGAGCAGGATCACCTGCCCCAGCCGCAGCGTGCTGAACACGAAGATCGCCGACAGGCAGTTGGGCGCGAGGTGCCGCCAGATCAGCCGCCCGTCGCTCATGCCGATGGCGCGCGCCGCCTCGATGTAGTCCAGCCCCATCACCACCAGCGCCGAACCGCGCACGATGCGCGCCATCAGCGGCACGGTGGCGATGGACAGCGCGATCACCACGCTCACCTCGCCCGGCCCGAAGATGGCGGCCAGCGCCAGGCCGAACAGGATGGCGGGGAAGGACAGCAGGATGTCCATGAACCGCATCAGCAGCCCGTCCGCGCGCCGGTAGAAGGCGGCGCAGAAGCCGATCAGCGCGCCCAGCACCCCGCCCGCCAACAGCGAGGCGAGGCCCATCAGCAGCGTCACCCGCAGGCCGAACAGCATGCGCGCCAGGATGTCGCGCCCCTGCCCGTCAGTCCCCAACCAATACTCGGCCGAGGGCGGCTGCATGATCGCCAGCAGGTCCGTCTCGTACGGGTCGCGCGGGGACAGCCAGGGCGCGAGGATCGCCGCCAGCACGATCAGCACCACCATCCCCAGCGACAGCGCCCCGCCGAGGTCGCGCCCCAGCATCCGCAGCACCGACGGCTTCACCGGGGCGGCCATGGCGGCGCTCATCCGCGCACCCGCGGGTCGAGCGCGCCGTACAGCAGGTCCACCACCAGGTTGATGATGATGAAGCCCGCGCTGAGCACGATGATGGTGCCCTGCGCCATCGGGAAATCGGCCGACAGGATGGCCCCCACCGCCAGCCGCCCCACGCCGGGCCAGGAGAAGATCGTCTCCGTCACCACCGCGCCCCCCAGCAGGAAGCCGATCTGCAGCCCGATCAGCGTCACCACCGGGATCAGCGCGTTGCGCAGCGCGTGGCGGCGCACCACCGCACCCTCGCCCAGCCCCTTGGCCCGCGCCGTGCGGACGTGCTCGGCCTGGAGCGCGTCCACCACGGCCGAGCGCGTCATGCGCGCCACCGGCCCCACGAAGACGCCGCCCAAGGTGATGGCGGGCAGGATGATCGCCAGCAGCCCGTCCATCGTCCACAGCGGCCCGCCACGCCCGGTGAAGGGCAGCAACTGCCACTGGAAGCCCACCAGCCAGATCAGCAGCAGGCCCAGGAAGAACACCGGCACCGACACGCCGGCGACGCTGATGGCCATCACGACGCGGTCCACGAAGGACCCGCGCAGGTAGGCCGCCACCGTGCCCAGCGCGATGCCCAGCGGGATGGACCACACCAGGGCGGCGAACATCAGCTCCAGCGTCGGCCCGATCGTGTTGCCCAGTTCCTGCGAGACGGGGACGTTGTTGATGATGGAAACGCCCAGGTCGCCCTGCGCCAGGCGCCAGACATACAGGAAGAACTGCTTCCACACCGGCTCGTCCAGGCCCAGCTCGGTGCGGATGGCGGCCACCACCTCCGCCGTCGCCTGCGGGCCGGCGCGCACGGTGGCTGGGTCCGTCGGCACCACCTGCATCAGCAGGAAGCCGATGAGCAGCACGCCGAACAGCACGGGCAGCGCCAGCAGCAGGCGTTGCACGCCGTGGCGGATCATGCGCGCAGCTCGCCGTGGCGGTCATGCGTCACGGCGCCGCCGCGAAGCGTCAGGTCGCAGCGCGCGGCAAGGATGTCGGCGCCCTCCGCGAACAGGTCGGTGTCCAACACGGCGATGTCGGCATCCATGCCGGGCTCCAGCGTGCCGCGCACGGATTCCGCGAAGGTGGAATGGGCGCCGCACCAGCCGTAGCAGTGCAGCGCCTCGGCCATCGTCAGCCGTTCCTCGGCGCCCATCACGCGGCCTTCCGCCGTCTCGCGCGTCACCATGGCGTGGATGTTGGCGAAGGGGTTGACGCTGCACACCGGGCTGTCGGTGGAGGCCGCGGGATGGTGCCCCTCGTCCAGCCAGGTCTTCATCGGGTAGGCGCGCAGGGCGCGGTCCGGGCCGAGCACGCGCAGGTAGGTCTCGCCGAACTCGCGCATGAAGGAGGGCTGCGGGACGGGCAGCACGCCACGCGCCTTCATGCGGTGGCGCTGGCCTTCGGACAGGAAGCCGCAATGCTCGATGCGGTGGCGGCGATCGGGCGCGGCGCCCGCCGCCTCCATCCCTGCCAGCACCTGCTCGATCGCGGCGTCGCCGATGGCGTGGATGTCGAGCTGCCAGCCCTGCGCGTGGTACTTCGCCAGCAGCGCGTGGATGGTGGCCGTGGGGAAGGTGAAGACGCCGCGCGTGTCCGCCGTCAGGTAGGGGTCGAAGAAGGCCGCGGTCAGCCCGCCGGCGCTGCCGTCGGCGAAGACCTTCACCGCGCCCCAGCGCAGCAACGCGTCCAGGTCGCCGCCCGCCAGCCAGGGGCGCATGCCGGCCTCCCACGCCAGGTCGGCGATGCCCTCGGGGTTGCCGGCCAGCACCATCCACATCCGTTGGCGCGGCGCGGCCTCGCCATAGGCCGCGACCTCCGCCATGTCGGCCGTCATGCCGACGTTCATGTCGGTGGCGCTCGCGAAGCCCAGCGCGGCCAGGTGGTCGCCCGCCGCCTCGATCGCCTCCACCATGGCCGCGCGCGTCGGCGCGGGCATGGCGTCCTTCACCAGCCGCATCGCGCGTTCCTGGATCAGTCCGGTGAGGCGACCGGCGGCGCGCTCGATCACGCCGCCCTCGGGGTCGAGGGTGTTGTGACCGATGCCCGACAGGCGCAGCGCGGCGGTGTTCGCCACGCCCATGTGTCCGCAGGTGCGCACGATGAAGACCGGGTGGTCCGGCACGGCGGCGTCAAGCTCCGCCACGTCCGGGTGGCGGCCCACGTCCAGCGCGGTGTGGTCATAGCCGCGGCCCAGCACCCATTGGCCCTTCGGCGTCGCGGCGGCGGCGGCGCGCAGGCGGGACAGGGCTTCGTCCAGGCTGCGGACCTCCTCGGCCCGCAGGTTCACCTGGCGCAGGCCCAGGCCAAAGGGCAGCAGGTGCATGTGCGCCTCGTTGAAGGCGGGGATGGCGAGGCGGCCGTCCAGCTCCACGATGCGCGTGCGTGGCCCGATGGCGTCCGCCACGTCGCCCACCGCCAGCACCTTGCCGCCGGCGAGGGCCACCGCATCCGCCATGCCGCCCGCCAGCCCGCGGAAGACCGGGCCGCCCCGCAATACGATCTCTGCCTGCACGCTCTGCCCCGCTCCCGTGACATGTGAAGGTTCATGCCAGGGCGCGGCATCGTCAACAGCGCGTTTCGCCGCGGCCACGCGCCCCCGCGGCGGCGGCTGCACAGGAATCAGGCGCGCCGCCCCAGCATGAGCCGTTTCGGCGGCGCGCCCGTCGCCACCTCCTCCAGCCGCGCGCGCACCGCGCCCGGCCAGGTGGAAACGCGCCGCGCCGCAAGGTCCACGCACAGGTAGAGCACCTCATGCGCCGAGCTGGTCCAGCCTTCGTTCCAGTGGAACATGCGGTGGCGCACCAGCAGGCGCTTGGCGTCGCAGCCCAGCACCTCGCTCTCGGCGCCGATGGGCATGCCCTCCGTCATCTCGCGCTGGTAGTCGAGCCACGCCTCGGCGGCGAAGGTGCCCAGGCCGGATTCGCGCAGCGCGGTGCCCAGGCGCAGATGCGGCCACAGCCGGTCGGTCTGCGCGTCGAAGGCCACCAGGTAGAAGCCCATGTTCATGTGGCGGTAGCCATCCACCCATTCGGGCCTCACCTCGCCGAGCGGCGCCGCCCAGCGGAAGACGCCGCCCTGGAGCACGGGCGGCGCGGCGTCCTCGTCGAATGGCATTCAGTGGATGTCGTCGGAGCGGGACAGCGCGTCGCGCAGCTTGCCGATGTCGAAATCGTCGCGCTTCGCCATCTCCAGGATCACGGCCTCCTTGCGGGTCAGCAGGTCGATCGCGGCCGGGATGCCCTTCACCGCGTCGGCGGGGATGGTGACGGCGCCGTGGCGGTCGGCGTGCACCACCTCGTCATGCTGCACCGCCATGCCGTGCACCGTGACCGGCCGGCCCCAGTCCACCACGTGCACGAAGGCGTGCGAGGGGTTCACCACGCCCAGCAGCTGGAAGTCGGGCGCGATCATGTCGAGGTCGCGGAAGGAGCCGTTGGTGACGCAGCCGAGCGCGCGCAGCCCCTTGTGGACATTGGTGTTCACCTCGCCCCAGAAGGCGCCGGTGCCCGGCACGTCGTCCAGGTCCTGCAGCACGACGATGGTGGGCAGGTCGGCGTTGGCCACGTATTCGTACCAGCCGATGCGCGATGCGCGGTCCTGCTCCTTGGAGCGGCCCGAGGGGTGGGCGGCGCGGATGGTGCCCACGCGCGCGGGTCCGCAGATCGGCTTCATGGACGGATAGGCCACGTCGAAGCGGCGCACGGTGAAGCCGTGGCTGCGGCGCGCGGGCACCACCAGCTCCAGCGCGTTGCAGATGGTGGGCGTGTCCCACTCGCACAGCGCGTCGAGGTCGGCCTGGGTGTAGGGGCGCATGGTAGTCTCCTCCGGGTTTGGCGCATCGAAACCCGCCTTCCCCCGCGCCGCAACCCCTCGCCGGTCAGAAGCGCAGGTGCGTGCGGAAGCCGGCCACCAGCGCGTCGCGCTTGCGGTCGCCATTGGGGTGCCAGATGCGCGTCACCACCGGCTGGATGTGGAAGCCGGGCACGACCTGCGCGCGCCAGGTCATCTCCAGGTTCGCCTCGAAGTCGCGCACGGGGCCGCGCGTGCCCTCCATGCGGTTGCGGTCGCGGTCGAAGCCGCGCGCGGCGTCGGAGAAGCGGGCGTAGATCAGGCCCAGGCCGAAGGAATCATCCGGCCGCGCCGCCAGCAGCCCGTTCGCCACCACCCCGCCATCCAGGTACAGGCCGAGGAGGCTGCGGTCCTGGGAGGGCGAGGCGGAGACGCGCAGGTAGGCCGTCACGCCGCTTTCCGCATCGCCGCCGGCGGGGCGCCACAGCTGCTGCTCCGCCACCGCGTAGACGCCGCCATTGCCGCGCCGGCGCAGCGGGATGCCGCTGCCCAGCGGGTCGGCCAGCGGGCGCCCGTCGCTGGCGCGGCGCAGCGTGTCGAAGCGGCCGAGATGCGCCCAGCCGCCGATCTTCAGGGTGCGCGCCAGCCCCTCCTCCTGCCCCGTGCGCCACTGCGCCTCGGCCATCAGCAGAGCGGGGTCGCGCACGCGGAAATCCAGGCCGTTGCGGTTGCGCGCCTGCTCGTCGCCCG
>JALHNW010000043.1 GCA_022843345.1 Rubritepida sp.
CGTCGCCACCGCCCGCGCGCTCGGCCGCCGCCGCCGCCTGAAGGACGCCGTGATCCGCTGGGCCTGCCTCGCCGCCACGGCGCTGGGGCTGGCCTTCCTCGCCTCCATCCTGCTCACGCTGCTGTGGCGCGGCCTGCCCTCGCTGGACGCGCTGATCTTCACGCGCGACTTCGAGCCCACGACGTATGGCGACGACACGCTGCCGCGCGGCGGGCTGCGCCACGCCATCGTCGGCACGCTGGTGCAGACGGCGGCCGCCACCGCCATCGGCACGCCGATCGGCTTGCTTGTGGGCACCTACCTGAGTGAATACGCGCGCAACTCCGCGCTGGGCCACGCGGTGCGCTTCGTCTCCGACGTGCTGCTCTCGGCGCCCTCCATCCTCATCGGGCTGTTCATCTACCAGCTCGTGGTGCTGCCGATGGGCGGGTTCAGCGGGCTGGCCGGCGTGCTGGCGCTGGCCGTCATCGTCATCCCCGTGGTGGTCCGCACCACGGAGGACATGCTGAGCCTGATCCCCAACACGCTGCGCGAGGCGGTGGTGGCGCTGGGCGCGCCCAAGTGGAAGATGATCACCCTCGTCGCCTGGCGGGCCGCGCTGTCGGGCATCGTCACCGGGGTGCTGCTGGCCTTCGCGCGCATCGCGGGCGAGACGGCGCCGCTGCTGCTCACCTCCTTCGGCAACAACATCCTGACGAACGACATGGGCAAGGCGATGGCCTCGCTGCCGGTCGCCATCTACCAGCAGGCCAACAGCGGCTTCCCCGACCTCATCGCCATCGCCTGGACCGGCGCGCTGCTAGTGACCATGGGCGTGCTGGTGATCAACATCCTCGCGCGCGTGCTGCTGCGCAAGAAGGGCTGAACCCCGATGAACGACGTCACCACCGCGAGCATGAGCGGCATCGAGACCCGGCCCGACCGCGGCGCCGCCCCCTCGCGCATCTCCATCCGCAACCTCGACTTCGTCTACGCCCCCGGCCTGCCCAAGGCGCTGAAGGGCATCAACCTCGAGGTGCCCGACCGGCGCGTGACGGGCATGATCGGCCCCTCGGGCTGCGGCAAGTCCACCCTGTTGCGCGTGCTGAACCGCATGTACAGCCTCTACCCCGGCCAGCGCGCCGAGGGCGAGGTGATGATGGACGGGCGCAACCTCGTCTCCGGCGAGGTGGACATCAACGAGCTGCGCGCCAAGGTCGGCATGGTGTTCCAGAAGCCCACGCCCTTCCCCATGACCATCTACGAGAACATCGCCTTCGGCGTGCGCCTGCACGAGAAGCTGAACAAGGCGCAGATGGACGAGCGGGTGGAATGGGCGCTCTCGCGCGCCGCCATCTGGGCCGAGGTGAAGGACCGCCTCCACACCTCCGCCATGGGGCTCTCGGGCGGGCAGCAGCAGCGCCTGTGCATCGCCCGCTCCATCGCCGTGCGCCCGGAGGTGATCCTGCTGGACGAGCCGACGAGCGCGCTCGACCCCATCTCGACGCTCAAGATCGAGGAGCTGATCGACGAGCTGAAGCAGGACTTCACCATCGTCATCGTCACGCACAACATGCAGCAGGCGGCGCGCTGCGCCGACCAGGTGGCGTTCTTCTACCTGGGCGAGCTGATCGAGGTGGCGCCCGCCGCGCAGATGTTCACCGCGCCGAAGCACCCCAAGACGCAAGAGTACATCACCGGCCGGTTCGGCTGAGGAGCGAAGCCATGCCCCAGGATACCCCCGGCCACATCGTGAAGTCCTACGAGGGCGAGCTGAAGCGCCTGCGCGAGATGATCGCGCGCATGGGCGGCCTGGCCGAGCGCCAGGTGGCCGACAGCGCCGAGGCGCTGGTCCGCCGCGACACCGACCTGGCGGCCGAGGTGGTGCAGCGCGACCTCCAGCTGGATGCGATGGAGCGCGAGATCGAGCAGTTCTGCGTGCGCCTGCTGGCGCTGCGCCAGCCCATGGCGCAGGACCTGCGGCTGATCATCGCCTGCATGAAGATCTCCCAGGACCTGGAGCGCATCGGCGACTACGCGCGCAACGGCGCCAAGCGCGCCATCGTCGTGTCCCAGCAGGCGCTGACCGGCAGCCTGAACGGCTTCGAGCGCATGGCGGAGCTGGTGCAGGACAACCTCAAGGGCGCGATAGACGCGCTGGTGTCCGACGACGCCGCGCGGGCCGACGCGGTGTGGCGCAACGACGAGCCGATCGACGGCATCTACAACGGCATCTTCCGCGAGCTGCTGACCTTCATGATGGAGGACCCGCGCAACATCACCGCCGCCACGCACCTGCTGTTCATCGCCAAGAACATGGAGCGCATCGGCGACCACGCGACCAACATCGCCGAGCGCGTGCACTTCGCGGTGATGGGCGAGATGCCGGCCGAGGAGCGCCCGAAGGGCGACACCTCGCATTCCGCCGTGGCAGGTGTGCGGTGAGCCCCAGCATCCTCGTCGTCGAGGATGAGGCTGCGCTGCTGACCCTGCTGCGCTACAACCTGGAGAAGCAGGGCTTCACCGTGGACGAGGCGACGGACGGGCAGGAAGCCCTGCTGCGCATCGCCGAGAACAAGCCCGACCTGGTTTTGCTGGACTGGATGCTGCCCAGCCTGTCGGGCATCGAGGTCTGCCGCCAGATCCGCCGCCGCCCTGCCACGCGCGACCTGCCGGTGATCATGGTCACCGCGCGGACCGAGGATGCCGACGCCGTGCGCGCGCTGGACACGGGCGCGGACGACTACATCGCCAAGCCCTTCGCGGTGGACGCGCTGCTGGCGCGCATCCGCGCCCTGCTGCGCCGCGCCGCCACGGTGCCGGACAAGGGCACGCTGGCCTTCGGGGACCTCTCGATGGACCAGGACGCCCACCGCGTCACCCGCGCCGGGCGCGCGCTGCACCTGGGGCCGACCGAATACCGGCTGCTGGAGCACTTCCTGGCGCACCCGCGGCGCGTCTTCTCGCGCGAGCAGCTGCTGGACGCCGTCTGGGGCCGCGACATCCACGTGGAGCTGCGCACGGTGGACGTGCACATCCGCCGGCTGCGCAAGGCGATCAACGGCGAGGGCGAGGCCGACCTGATCCGCACCGTCCGCTCGGCCGGGTATGCGCTGGATGTGGACTGATCCGCGTCCGATCGCCGCAGGGCGCAGCCCGCAGGCGTGAATCGGCCGCCCATGAGGCCCGGTTGACGCCGCCCCGCCCGGGCGGGATGCTCCCTCCCAAAATCCTTCGGAGGGATCGGGTCATGGAAGACGTCTTCATCGAGCACGGCCGGGACGGCGACATCCACGTCCTGCGCATCGCCAACCCGCCGGTCAACACGCTGCGGACCGGGGTGCGGGCCGGGCTGCACGCCGGCATCGCCGCCTGCCTGAAGGAAGGCGCGCGCGCCATCGTGCTCCTCGGCTCGGGGCGCATGTTCTCGGCCGGCGCCGAGATGACCGAGTTCAACAAGCCCCGCCAGCCGCCCTCCCTGCCCGAGGTGTTCGACGCCATCGAGACGTCGCGCGTGCCGGTGATCGCCGCCATCCACGGCTCGGCGCTGGGTGGCGGGCTGGAGCTGGCACTGGCCTGCCACGCCCGCGTGGCCTCCCCCACCGCCTCGCTGGGCCTGCCCGAGGTGAAGCGCGGCTTCGTGCCCGGCGCGGGCGGCACCCAGCGCCTGCCCCGCCTGATCGGCGGCGAGGCGGCGCTGAGGATGATCGTCACCGGCGAGCCGGTGGCCGCCGCCGAGGCGCAGCGCCTGGGCTTCGTGGACGCCGTGCTGGACGGCCCGCTGGAGGCCGCCGCGATCGCCTGGGCGCGCGAGAACCTGGGCCGCAGCTTCACCCTGGCCCGCCGGCGCGAGGACCGCATCAAGGGCGCTGACCTGGCGGCCTTCGACGCCGCCGCGGCCGCGCTGCTGAAGCGCACGCGCGGGCAGGAAAGCCCCAAGGGCTGCGCGATCGCCGTGCGCGCCGCCCTCACCCACCCCTTCGACGACGGGCTGGCGGTGGAGCGCGAGCAGTTCCAGAAGCTGGTCGCCGGCGAGCAGAGCCATGCGCTCCGCCACATCTTCTTCGGCGAGCGCGAGGTGGCCCGCATCCCCGGCATGCCGGCCGACACGCTGCCCCTGCCGGTGAAGCGCGCCGTGGTGGTGGGCGCGGGCACCATGGGCGGCGGCATCGCGATGAGCTTCGCCAACCACGGCATCCCGGTGACGGTGCTGGAGCAGTCGGAGGAGGCGCTGGCCCGCGGCCTGAAGAAATGCGAGGCGAACTGGGAGCGCAGCCTGGCGTCGGGCAAGCTGACGCAGGACGACTACGCGAAGCGCCGCGCGCTGCTGTCCGGCACCACCGACTGGGACGCGGTGAAGCAGGCCGACATCGTCATCGAGGCGGTGTTCGAGGACATGGCGGTGAAGCAGGAGATCTTCGCGAAGCTGGACGCGCTGGCGCGGCCGGGCGTCGTGCTGGCGTCGAACACCTCCACGCTGGACATAGACGCCATCGCGGGCGCCACGCGGCGGCCGGAGCTGGTGGTGGGGATGCACTTCTTCTCGCCCGCCAACGTGATGCGGCTGCTGGAGATCGTGCGCGGGAAGGCGTCGTCCTGGGAGGCGATCGCCACCGCGATGGACGTGGGCCGGCGCATCGGCAAGGTGAACGTCGTCGTCGGCAACTGCGACGGCTTCGTGGGCAACCGCATGACCGGCAAGCGCGGCTTCCAGCTGGAGCGCCTGCTGCTGGAAGGCGCCCTGCCGCAGGACGTGGACCGCGTGATGGAGGCCTATGGCATGGCGATGGGGCCGTGCGCGACGGGCGACCTGGGGGGGCTCGACATGGGGGCCGCGGTCCGCAAGGCGCGCGGCACGGTGGCGCCGATCGCGGACGCCATCGTCGCGCGCGGCCGGTTCGGGCAGAAGACCGGCAAGGGCTGGTACCTGTACGACGACAAGCGCCAGCGCCAGCCCGACCCCGAGGTGCAGGCGCTGATCGAGGAGATGAGCGCCCAGCACCAGGTGGCGCGCCGCCGCATCGAGGATGCGGAGATCCTGGAGCGCATGCTGCTGCCCATGGTGAACGAGGGCGCGCGCATCCTGGAGGAAGGCGTGGCGAGCCGCGCGATCGACGTGGACGTGATCTTCGCCAACGGCTTCGGCTGGCCCGCCTTCCGCGGCGGCCCGATGTTCTGGGCCGACCGCATGGGGCTGAAGGCGGTGCGCGACAAGCTGGCGCACTACGCCGCCACGACGAACGACCCCAACCTCAAGCCCGCCGCGCTGATCGAGCGGCTCGCCGCCGAGGGCGGCAGCTTCACAGCGATCGGCCAGAAGAAGGCCGCCTGACCGCGATCGCCGCGCGGCTTCGCGCGGCGTGAATCGCCGTCAGCAAGGAGACAGACGATGGAACTGCGCTTCACCGACGCCGAGCGTGCCTTCCGCCAGGAGGTGCGCGACTTCCTCGCCGCCGAGCTGCCGGAGGCGACGCGCGCGCACATGATCGCCGGCAAGTCCCCCACCAAGGAGATGGTGGTGGAATGGCAGCGCAAGCTCAACGCGCGCGGCTGGGCCGCGCCGGAATGGCCGGTCGAGCATGGCGGCCCGGGCTGGACGCCGGCCCAGAAGTACATCTTCCGCGAGGAGCTGCAGATGTGGCCCGCGCCCTCGCCGCTGGGCTTCAACATCAACATGTGCGGGCCCGTGATCATCCAGTTCGGCACGCCCGAGCAGAAGGCGCGCTTCCTGCCGCGCATGCGCAACCTGGACGACTGGTGGTGCCAGGGCTTCAGCGAACCGGGAGCGGGCTCCGACCTCGCCGGGCTGAAGTGCCGCGCGGTGCGGCAGGGCGAGGAGTGGGTCATAACCGGCCAGAAGACCTGGACCACGCTGGCGCAGCACGCCGACTGGATATTCGTCCTCGCCCGCACGGACCCGGAGGCGAAGAAGCAGGAGGGCATCTCCTTCTTCCTCGTGGACATGAGGACGCCGGGCATCACCGTGCGCCCCATCATCACCATCGAGGGCGGGCACGAGGTCAACGAGGTCTGGTTCGACGAGGTGCGCGTGCCCGCCGAGAACCTGGTGGGCGAGGAGAACAAGGGCTGGGATTGCGCGAAGTTCCTGCTGGGCAACGAGCGCTTCGGCCAGGCCCGCGTCGGCGCCTCGCGCGAGCGCATCCGCCGCCTCAAGGCCATCGCGCGCGAGACGATGGATGACGGCCGCCCGCTGATCGAGGACCCCGAGTTCCGCCGCCAGGTGACCGAGATGGAGGTGGAGCTCAAGGCGCTGGAGATGACGGTGATGCGCGTCATCGCCAACGAGACGAAGCGCGCCGGCTCCGGCAAGCCCGACCCTGCGACCAGCGTGCTCAAGATCAAGGGCACCGAGATCCAGCAGGGCGTCTCCGAGCTGCTGATGAAGGCCGCCGGCCCCCATGCCTGGGTGGATGGCGACCCCGAGGCGGAGGGCAGCAACGACTGGGACGTGGCGCCCCCCTGGGCCTTCGGCCTGGCCGGCATCTACTTCAACTGGCGCAAGCAGAGCATCTATGGCGGGTCCAACGAGATCCAGCGCAACATCATGGCCAAAGCCTTTCTGGGCCTCTGAGGACAGCATGGATTTCGACCTGAACGAGGAGCAGACCCTGCTCCAGGACTCCATCCGCCGCACGCTGGCCGACCGCTACGGCTTCGAGGCCCGCAAGGGCTACGCGGCCAGCGAGACGGGCTGGAGCCGCGAGATGTGGGCGCAATACGCCGAGCTCGGCATGCTGGGCCTGCCCTTCGCCGAGGATGACGGCGGCTTCGGCGGCGGCGCGGAGGAGATGCTGATCCTGGCCGAGCAGATGGGCCGCTCCATCACGCTCGAACCCTGGTTCAGCACGCTGGTGCTGGGCGGCGGTTTCCTGCGCCACGGCGCCGACGCCGCGCTGCGGGGCGAGCTGGTGCCCGCCATCGCGACCGGCGAATGCCTGCTGGCCTTCGCGCAGCAGGAAAGGGACTCGCGCTACGCCCTGCACGACGTGCAGACGGCGGCGACGCGCGACGGCGGCGGCTGGTCCATCACCGGGCGCAAGGGCATGGTGCTGCACGGCGACACGGCGGACCACTTCGTCGTCACCGCCCGCACCGGCGGCGCGCGGCGCGACATCGGCGGCGTCGGCGTCTTCCTGGTGCCGAAGGCCGAGGCGCAGGTCCAGGGCTTCCGCCAGGTGGACGGCCACCGCGCCGCAGAGGTCGCCTTCGACAAGGCGCGCGCCAGCCATTGCCTGGGCGAGGACGCGCTGCCCCTGGTGGACCGCGTGGTGGACGAGGCCATCGCGGCCCTGGCCGCCGAGGCGGTGGGCTGCATGGACGTGGTCCACGCCATGACGGTGGACTACATGAAGACGCGCACCCAGTTCGGCCGGCCCATCGGCAGCTTCCAGGCGCTCCAGCACAAGGCCGCCGACATGCTGGTGGCGATCGAGCAGGCGCGCTCCATGGCCTTCTTCGCCGCCATGGCCAGCCGTGGCGAGGACGCGGCCGAGCGGCGGCGCGACATGCACGCGGTGAAGGTGCAGGTCGGCCGGTCATCGCGCCTCGTCGGGCAGCAGAGCATCCAGCTGCATGGCGGCATCGCCGTGACGATGGAATACGCCGCCGGCCATTACTTCAAGCGGCTGACGGTGAACGAGGCGAACTTCGGCGACACCGACTTCCACCTGCGGCGGCTGGCGGATGCGGGCGGGCTGATCGCGGCGTAGAAGCCCATTGCGGCACGCCGCCGCGCTTGCTTTGCTGCTTCCACACAAATGGGGGCTTGGGGCGATGGCGATCGGGCGGCGTGCGGCAATCCTGGCGGGCGGCGCGGCGCTGGCCGCCCCCGCGGTGCAGGCCCAGGGCGAGGGGCCGATCCGCATCGGCGAGATCAACTCCTACTCCGCCCAGCCGGCCTTCCTTGTCCCGTACCGCAACGCCTGGAACATGGCGCAGGACGAGGTGAACGCGGCCGGCGGCATCAACGGCCGCCGGATCGAGACGGTGTTCCGCGACGATGCCGGCCGCCCCGAGGACGCCGTGCGCCACGCGGGCGAACTGCTGAACAACGAGCGCGTGCACTTGCTGGCCGGCGGCTTCCTGAGCAACGTGGGCCTGGCGCTGGGCGACTTCGCCAACCAGAACCGCCGCCTCTTCGTGGCGAGCGAGCCGCTGACCGATGCCCTGGTCTGGGCGCGCGGCAACCGCTTCACCTTCCGCCTGCGCCCCTCCACCTACATGCAATGCGCGATGCTGGTGGAGGAGGCGGCCAAGCTGCCCATCCGCCGCTGGGCCACGGTGGCGCCCAACTACGAATACGGGCAGAGCAGCGTGCGCTGGTTCAAGGAGCTGCTCTCCCGCGCCAAGCCCGACGTGCAGTTCGTGGCGGAACAATTCCCCGCGCTCGGCCGCATAGACGCCGGCGCGACCGTCCAGGCGCTGGCGGGTGCGAACCCCGAGGGCATCTTCAACGTCACCTTCGGCGCGGACCTGACGAACTTCGTGCGCCAGGGCAGCACGCGCGGGCTGTTCGACCGCCGCCGCGTCGTCTCCCTGCTGACCGGCGAGCCCGAATACCTCGACCCGCTGGGCGACGAGGCGCCGGAGAACTGGATCGTCACCGGCTATCCCTGGCAGGACCTGAACACGCCCGGCCACGTCCGCTTCCGCGACGCCTACCGCCGGCGCTTCAACGACCACCCGCGCCTGGGCTCGGTGGTGGCCTACGACACCGTCACCGCCATCGCCGCCATGCTGCGCCGATCGGGCGGCACGGACACCGAGCGCATGATCGAGGCGATGCGCGGGCTGACCTTCCCCAGCGGCTTCGGCGAGGCGGATGTCGAGTTCCGCGCGATAGACCACCAGTCCACGCTCGGCGCCTATGTCGGCCGCACCGCGCTGCGCAACGGGCGCGGCGTGATGGTGGACTGGCGCTACGCCGATGGCCGCAACTACCTGCCGCCGGACGAGGTGGTGCGGACGCTGCGGCCGCAGGGTTGATGCTCGAAAACCTGCTGGTCCAGGGGCTGTCCGGCCTCGCCTCCGCCTCGTCGCTCTTCCTCGTGGCATCGGGGCTGACGGTGATCTTCGGCGTCACGCGCATCGTCAACTTCGCGCATGGCTCCCTCTACATGCTCGGCGCCTACCTGGCCTGGACGCTGGTGACCACGCTGCCCCGCGGCCACCTGGGCTTCTGGGGCGGCATCGCGGTCGCGGCGCTCCTCACCGGCGTCATCGGCGTGCTGGTCGAGGTGCTGATCCTGCGCCGCATCTACAAGGCGCCCGAGCTGTTCCAGCTGCTCGCCACCTTCGGCGTCGTGCTCATCGTGCAGGACGCAGCACTCGCCATCTGGGGCCCGCAGGACCTGCTGGGACCGCGCGCCCCCGGCCTGCGGGGCGCCACCGAGATCCTGGGCGTGCGCTTCCCGCTCTACGACCTGTTCCTCATCGTGGTCGGCCCCGCGGTGCTGGGCCTGCTGTGGCTGCTGTTCCACCGCACCCGCTGGGGCATCCTGGTGCGCGCGGCCACCGCGGACCGCGAGATGGTGGGCGCACTCGGCGTCAACCAGCGCGGCCTCTTCACCACCGTGTTCTTCCTGGGCTCCGTCCTGGCCGGCCTCGGCGGGGCGCTGCAATTGCCGCGGGAAAGCGTGAACCTGCAGATGGACCTCGCCATCATCACCGAGGCCTTCGTGGTGGTGGTGGTGGGGGGCCTGGGCAGCCTGGGCGGCGCCTTTCTGGCGGCGCTGCTGATCGCCTCCCTCCAGGCCTTCGGCATCCTGGTGTTTCCCAAGATCACGCTGGTGCTGGCCTTCCTGGTCATGGCCGTGGTGCTGGTGGTGCGCCCGCACGGGCTGCTGGGCCGCGCGCCCTCCGGCCAGCACGCGGCGCACGCCGTCGAGCCGCCGCTGGA